>JABMRB010000757.1 GCA_013202865.1 Candidatus Nealsoniibacteriota bacterium
CTGCCGCACCATCTGGTCGAGAGTTTCAAGGCCACGCTGGAGGAAGCCCGGCAGGCGAACCTGCTGCTGCACGTGGCCGACGGCTCGCACCCGGCGGTTTACGATCAGATTTCGGCCGCCTTCAAAGTGCTCGAAGAACTCGGCATTCAGCGGAAGGACACGCTGCTGGTGATCAACAAGATCGACGCCATGCCCGACCGGGCCCGGCTCGAAGGCCTGTTGAGCCGCTATCACGGGGCGATTGCGATCAGCGCCGCGGGCGGCGCCGGTTTGCCGCAACTGGCTGCCGCGGTCAGCGACGCGTTGAGCCGCTCGTTTCTCGACGTGGACGTGGAGATGGGCGTCGCGAACGGCCGCCTGATGGCCTACCTGGCTGCCGAGGGCGAAGTTTTCTCCAAGAAGTATCACGACAACCGCGTCGTGATCCATTGCCGGATCCCGGAGCATTGCGCCGGCCGGATCGCCGGCGACGGGGTCGTCGTCCGTCCGCGTGGCCCCGACGGAACCACGGCATGAGCAAACGCACGATTCAAGCGGCTCGCGCGATCGTCACCGGGGCGTCCGGCGGGATCGGCCGAGCCATCGCTTGCGAGCTTGCCCGGCAAGGTGCCGCCGTGGTGGTTGTGGCCCGGCGGCAAGAGAAACTGGACGAACTGGTCGCGCAGATCGCCGCTACCGGTGGCCGGGCCGTGGCGGTCGCCGGCGACGTCACCGACGCGGCAACGCGGCAACGGGCGGTCGACGCGGCTGTGTCGCAGTTCGGCGGGCTCGACGTGCTAGTCAACAACGCCGGTATCGGGGCCACCGGTCCATTTCGCCAGGCCGATCCGCAACGGCTGCGGCAGATCATGGAGGTGAACTTCTTCGCGCTCGCCGAGATGACTCGCGTGGCCCTGCCGCAGTTGGAGCAGGGCAACCGCCCGATCGTGGTCAACGTCGCGTCGGTGCTCGCGTATCACGGGGCGCCGTACAACAGCGAATACAGCGCGAGCAAGTTCGCGGTGCGAGGTTTCAGCGAGTCGATCCGCGCCGAGCTGACTGCCGTGGGGATCGACGTCTTGGTCGTCAGCCCGGGCACGACCGAGACCGAGTTTTTCGACAACGTACTCGAGGACGTTGCGCAGCCCTCCTGGCCGGAGCACAAACCGGTCAGCGCGGCCGAAGTGGCCCGGCAGACGGTCCGCGCCATCCGCCGCGGCAAGCACGAGATCGTCCCCTACGGCTGGGGCCGAGTCTTTTGCTGGCTGTGCCGCCTCTCACCGCGGCTGATCGATCGATTGATGGCACGGTACACGTAGGGGCACAGGCTGTGGTTTCCCACGGTCGTGCTTCCCATCCCGGCCTGACCCCAGGTCTCACAGATCTCACACCAGATCTCACGCAGATCTTACGCAACGGGCAAGCCCTTTCCCCCGCGGATTCGCTTGTTGGTTGGGGCTTTTTCATTGAGAAGCGGGGTGGACTCGGCCACCCGGTCGCGGTATGCTCCGCGCATTGGCACCACAACCGGGCCGACGCCGACGGCGAAGCGGCCCAGAAGGTGGCGGAATCATTGTAGCCGCACGGTATGCAATTCCACGCCCTTGCGAGGATGACGTGATGAGACGATTAGCCTTGGCGGTGACTGTGGTGCTGTTGGGCATCTCGGGCTGTGGACAGTCGAAGGAAGAGCAGGCACGTGACGCATTCAACCGAGGTAACACCTGTGCCACGAAGGGTGAGTATGACAAGGCTATCGTCGACTACACTGAGGCAATCCGGTTCAATCCGGAGCACGCCAACCCCTACTACAACCGCGGCGTCGCCTATCACGGGAAGGGCGAGCACGACAAGGCGATCGCCGACTACACGGAGGCGATCCGGCTCAACCCGATGCATGCCGACGCCCACTGCTACCGTGCCCTTGCCTATGTCGAGAAGGGCGAGCACGACAAGGAGATCGCCGACTACACGGAAGCGATACGGCTTGCCCCGGAGCATGCCAAAGCCTACTACAACCGGGCCGTCGCCTACGCCAAGAAGAGCGAGCACGACAAGGCGATCGCCGACTACACGCAAGCGATCCGGCTCGATCCCAAGGACGCCGACGCCTTCTGTAACCGAGGCCTCGTCTACGGCGATAAGGGCGAGCACGACGGGGTGATTGCCGACTGCACCGAAGCGATCCGGCTCAACCCGCAGCACGCCTACGCCTACTACAACCGGGGCTACGCCTTTCACATGAAGGACAAGTACGACAAGGCGATTGCCGACTATACGGAAGCGATCCAACTCAGCCCGGAGTACGCCTACGCCTACTACTACCGTGGCATGGCCTATGGCAATAAGGGCGAGTACAACAAGGCGATCGACGACTTCACGGAAGCGATCCGGATCAACCCGGAGCACGCCTACGCCTACGGCAACCGAGGCCTCGCCTATCACGTGAAGGGCGAGCACGACAGGGCGATCGTCGACTTGACCGAAGCGATCCGGCTCAATCCGAAGCACGCCAACGCCTACGTGGCCCGTGCCCTTGCTTATGGCAAGAGGGGCCAGTTCGACAAGGCGATCGCCGACTACACGGAAGCGATCCGGCTCGACCCGAAGGACGCCGAAGCCTACTGCGCTCGTGGCAGCGCCTATGCCGACAAAGGCGCGCACGACAAGGCGATTGCCGACTACACGGAAGCGATTTGGCGCGACCCGGAGCACGCCAAAGCCTACCGCGGCCGTGGCACCGCCTTTGCCGATAAGGCAGAGTACGACAAGGCAATTGCCGACTACTCGGAAGCGATCTGGCTCGACCCGAAGTACGCCACCTACTACAACCGGGGCCTCGCCTATCAGGCCTGCGGCGAGTACGACGAGGCGATCACCGACTTTACCAAAGCGATCCGACTCAACCCGGAGCACGCCGACGGCTATGTCACTCGAGCCCTTGCCTATAATAGAATGGGTGAGTACGACAAGGCGATCGCTGACAACTCGGAAGCGATCCGGCTGAACCCGGAGCACCCCTTCGCCTACTACGCCCGTGGCCTCGCCTATGCCGAGAAGGGTGATCACAACAGGGAGCGAGCCGACATCGCCAAGGCCAGGGAACTCGGACTGAATCGGAAATGATCGGCTACTTGCTCCGATAGCAAACGACCGACCCGTTGTCACTCACCATATACAAGCTTCCCTCCGCGGCGATCAGGCCGTCGAAGGCGGGGACGTGCGGTAGCTTGTGCTCGGCCAGCTTCTTGCCGTCCGTCTTCGAGAAGACTTGCATCAGGCCGCCGTGCTTGCCGTTGAGCCAGTCGGTCTGCTCCTGCATCTTCTTGCGGAAGAGGGGCTCGTTCGAGCGGCCCCACATCTGCTTCTCGTCGACCACGTCGCGCGGACCGGCGATGAAGAGCCGGTCGTTGGCAAGCACCATCGCCTTGGCCATGACGTCCGGCTCTTCGTGAACCCAGTTGTAGCTCAACGCGCTCAACCGCTCCGGGGGCTGTGTGGCGAGCTGTTTCCAGTTCACCGTGTGGGCTGCCAGCGGGTTGTCGACGGGGTATCGGCCTTTGATCCATGTGCCTTCAAGCCGCGGGATGCCGACCTTTCTCGCCGGCTTCTTCCCGGCGCTGAAGAGCCGGTATTCGCTAACCGATGTGTTGCACATCAGTTCCGGATCTCTCGCATAGCTGTAGGCGTTGTTCTCGTCGAGGCACAAGATCCGCCCGCATGGGACTCGCTTAGGCGGCAGTTGGAATTCGGCCCAGCCTTCGCCGGCCGCTCGACCGTAGATCCAATAGGCGCGCTGGTGCCAACCGTCGTCCAAGAACGAGATCGGCGAGAAGAGGTGAACTTCCTCGTCGTACTGCGTGTCGGGACGTTGCGGCCTGACGCGCACCCGCTTGCCGTCGGGCGTGAACGTCTGCGACTTCATATAGACGTACTGCCCGTCGCCGGAGAGGATGTCGGGCATGGCCACGGGCATGTGCTTACCCATCAGGAGGTCTTCGAGTTGTTTGTCACCGCCCGGCACGTTGCGATCCATGACGTTTTCAGCGATGAGTTCGCCCGTCTCGGGTTTGAGGATCACCATCCGCAGGCCGCCGTCGAGGAACATGGAACGCCCGGCCACGCAGTAGAGCTTATCGTCCTGGATCAGCACGCTGCCGGACAGCGGCCAGACCGACTCGAGTTGCCCGTAGGCCGTCAGCTTGCGATCGTTAGCAGCCGCCCGGAATTTCCATGCGAGTTGCCCGTCCGTTGCGTCGAGCGCGTAGACGCAGCCGTCCGCACAGCCAAACAGAGCAAGCCCCCGATAGAGCGTGGGCGGCGAATCGACGCGGCCGCCGGCGATGAAGTGCCAGAGTTCCTTGCCCGAAGCAGCGTCCAAGGCGTAGACAACGTGTGTCTCGACCGCGCTGAGCAAGAGCTTCCCACCGCCCACGACAGGCTGACTGAGCTTCGTGCCAAAGTCCTTCTTCCACGCCGGGCCGACGTCGGCGGGAACGTCCGTCCTGGCGTAACCACTGCGCGTGTTGTCGTGACGGAACACGGGCCAGGCCGCGGCCGGGTACTCGGCCGGCTCGTGACGCGCGTCGTAAGCCGGTCCCTTAACCAGTCGCTCGGCAGCGGGCGGAGCCTCGGCCGACTGCGGCTCGGGCGCCACCGCGTTGAATCCGTTGAGCTTGGATTGGTAGTAACACGCACAGGCGTTGGGCGTGGCGTAGAGCATACCGTTGGCGGGCATCATGCCATAGAAGCAGCCGCCGCGGATCCAGTTGTTGATCGACCACTCGCCGCTGTCCATGTCGTAGACCGTGGTTCCCATGATCGGCGGCAGTTGGAACCGCACCGTAGCCCGCCCCGGGTAGCATCGCTGGTGGATGTAGAACGAATTGATCGGATTGCGGATGTCTTCGAGCTTCTCGCCGGTTTCCAGGCTGTAGATCGCAAACGCCCCGGCATTGCCGCGTCCGAGCACCCAGATCTTGTCGCCGATGACGTAGAAATCTTCGAGGCTATAGTGGCCGGAGCGGGGCTTGCCCTTGACTGACCAGAGGATTTCACCCGTCTCGGCCGACATGGCGACGATATGTCCCATCGGCGAGAGCACGACCCGGTCCTTGCAGAGGATCATCCTTGGGCCGGAATATCCCGTGGGGACCGTCGTCGTATCCAGCACGTCGGCCTGCCAAAGCTGTTTGCCGCTTTGCCGGTCCAGAGCCACGACGGCGCTGCCGTCGTAGAGGCAGGCCATCTTGGCATCGACCGTGAGTGTCATCGGGACGACGGGCATCTCTCGCTTCCAGAGGAGCTTTCCATCTTCGGCCCGCATCGCCTTAACAACCCGGGCACCGGCGTCGCGATTCCAAGCCCATCGCGCACTCGCGCGGCCCCGCTCTTTCCAGCAGTCGGGATGCTGTTGGTTGTAGTCGCACGGTTGCCGATCGGGATCGATCGTGGCAAAGACGACGCCATCGGAGACGATCACTTCAAACGTGGAGGGCGTGTCTTCATATTCGCAAACGACCTTCCCCGTAGCCGCGTCCAGACACAAGAGGTTCTGCCCGATACCCGGGGCCACATAGACCCTATCGCCCACGGCCACCAGACGGCGGGGCATCCAGCCGGGTCCGCTCTTCAACGGAAAGAGGACGTTGAACCAGTCGGGCACGGGCCGTTTCCAGAGCACAACGCCGTTGAAAGCGTCGCGTGCGGTCAGGACGATGTTCGACGGCAGTTGGATCGATTCGACCGGCCCCTCGTCCATCACATAGAAGACCCGCCCGGCGGCCGACACCATCGCTTGCATGCTGGCCGTATGTTCGTGGCTACGAGCCCAGAAAGGTCCGCCCGTCCAACGCAGGCCTCTGGGATGTCCGGCAAGTCGGTCGCGGGAGACGGACGTGCCTTGCGGGTCGTGCAGGTAGTGGGTCCACTCGTCGATCTGATCGGGCCAGGGCTTGGTTGTCTTGTTCCACGCGCCGTCGAGCTTGACGTACGCCACCCCGCCGGGGCAAAGCACGCGCATCACCTCCGCCATGGCCACGCCGCCAAGATCCTCGGCAACGACCAGATTGACCAGATTATCGACGTAGGGTAGGCGTCGGCCGTCGAATACGTCGGCCGTAACAGTGCCGCCGGCAGCGAGGGACGCTGTGCCGCCAAGCCCGAGCGACCGGATGTGGGCCCGCGTTTTCGCAACGGTCGCCGGATTGGTATCGAGCCCCTGAACGATAAACGCAAAGGCATCGTCGACCGGTGGCACGGCAGTCAGCTTACCACCGTCGCATCCGATCTGAACGATCAGCCCCCCGCCAACGCCAGTCGCCTTGAGAACATCCAGTTCCGGCTGCTGGGCCGAGACGGATGCACACGCCGCCAACACAAGACCAACCGCACCGATGATCGCCGCTTTCATTGCATACTCCTTCGTTCGTAATAGATTGCTTGGTGCCGACCCGCTATTGTAGCGGTTCGTGTCTCGCTTGTCCCCGGTGGCAGAAAGGTGCTTGATGGGCATGGATCGGCGGAATTCCGCGAAAATCGCCGAGAAACAGCGATGGCTCTCATGGGTGGCATGGCGGTGCCGGGAACTCTTCAGACACACAGAATTCCCAAGATTCTCCGACAGCGCTTTGTTGGGCAGTGCGAACCGATTACGTTACGTCATAATTTGCGCCGCCGTGGACGACTGTGTCGTTTGCCGTTAGGCTGGCCATCTAGGTTGCATGGTTCAAAGAGTGCGTTTCGGCATTCAAGGGTACTGCTGTTCTGCGGGTCTGCCAACATACCATGTAGATAACATGATCCATCGTGAAATATGCCAAACACGCGAGCGGGACCACGCAAATAAATGCCAACTAGTTGTGGTGCGCCACCAGTATACTGATCCTGACCACTCCTGATCGCATCACAGAACGCTGAAAAGACTGCGCGAGAGGTGCGACCAACGTCGCTGACCTTCCAGGTTAAATGAGATTCTCTTGCGGCGGTTGCTCCGGTTCCGTAGGCGAATAGCAAGTCAGAATGCGCCGGTATCGAATACCGTTCTGTTGTAAAACCGTCGTAGGCGTGCCACGCTATAGTCGCGACAACAAAAGTTGCATCGTCAAACCCCGAGCCGCCTCTGGTGGCGTACGCGATGGAGAAATCGTACTTTGATTCGGGGAAATTGCGGAGGGCGTTCTTGATCTTGGTGGATACTGCCGCAAGTTTCTCTTCCGGTTGGGCGTCCTCGGAAAAAAGGAGGCCAGCGTCTATTGCAGCGGTGAGTTGTCCCAACACTTGAGTAGGAAAGAGAACTGCACCACAGTATGCAAATATGTCTGGCGAGTTTAGGCACGCGAAGAGCTTGCGACCACAGTCCCACTGCGAGCCGGCACCGCTGAGTCGACTGTCACTCGCGAAGTAAACCGCCGATGGCCCACGTTGATCGATGGCCGCCCAGCCGATCAGCGATGTCATGGTGCATCCTCCTGCAGCGAAATGACCCAGCCACCCCTGCCGTGGATGGCAGGGGTAGGTCCTCCGACCTCACTCTCCGAGGGTTGAAATAAAGCGGAGAGCCTGGGAGTTGCCTGGGTCATCGACGTGTCATTTTCTGCCTGACTTGCTAGTAGACTGTTTCCACGTATCACCTAGACCGAAAACGTGAAGCCTAACACGCACCACACATTCTATCTACATGTCGAATGCCATCAAGGGACACGTCAGAATAGGCCCGATTCCGAGATGAACCACCCCCCGTTCGGGCTGGTCGGCTCATTCGGGCTGCGCCAGCAACGCAACGCGCCACCCTGTGCTATAATCACGCATCCATCTCACGCCAAACAATCCACCCACGGAGCCAACACGATGAACTACCCCACTTTCGCCACCCGACTTTCTTTCGCCGTGTTCCTGGCGTTGACCACCATCGCGGCCCGACCGTCTTTCGCCGAGACGCTGTCGGCGAAGTCGAAACCCAACTTTGTCGTTATCTTTATCGACGATATGGGCTACGGTGACATCGAGCCGTTTGGATCGAAATTGAATAAGACGCCCAACCTTGCCCGGATGGCGGACGAGGGGATGAAGCTGACGTCGTTCTATGTTGCTTCGCCCGTTTGTACGCCGTCGCGAGCGGCTTTGATGACCGGCTGCTATCCGCAACGCGTCGGGTTGGCGAAAGGGCCCGGCCATATCGTGCTGTTTCCCGGCGACGCACATGGACTGCACCCCGACGAGATTACGATCGCCGAAACGCTGAAATCCGTCGGCTACGCTACCGGCTGCTTCGGCAAATGGCACTTGGGCGATCAGCCCCAGTTTCTTCCCACCGAGCAGGGGTTCGACGTCTACTACGGCATTCCTTACTCGAACGACATGTGGCGCGGCCTGAAGCGATGGCAATTCCCCGACCTGCCCATCATGAGCGGGACCAAAGTCGTCGACCTGGTCAAAGACATGGACGCGCAGGCGACACTCTGCCGACGGTTCACCGAGCAGGCCACTGCCTTTATCCGCCAGCACAAAGACGGGCCCTTCTTCGTCTACGTGCCGCACGCGTTCGTTCATGGCCCGCGACGCGCCAGTCCCCGATTCATGGCCGACGGCAAGAGCGTCGAGCAAGCTCAGGTAGAAGAAGTCGACTGGAGCGTGGGCGAGATTCTGAAAACGATACGCGAGGCGGGCGTTGCCGAGAATACGCTCGTCTTGTTCACCTCCGACAACGGCCCGGCAGGCGGGCTCTCGGCCGGCCCACTTCGCGGACGCAAAGGCTCCGGCTATGAAGGCGGCCATCGCGAGCCAACGCTCGCCTGGTGGCCCGGCGTGATTCCGGCAGGCTCCGTTTGCGACGAGCTTGCCACGGCGATGGACTTGCTGCCGACGTTCGCCAAGCTAAGCGGAGCCGCTGTTCCGGGCGATCGGGTCATCGACGGCAAAGACATTGCCGCGCTGCTGCTGGCCGAGCCCAACGCCAAATCACCCCACGACCGGTTCTTCTATCAGCAAGGCGGCATGCTTCGTGCCGTTCGATCGGGGCCATGGAAACTGTTCGTCTCCGGCGAGTTGTACAACCTGGATGCGGACCTCGCCGAGAAGACAAACGTCGCGGCCGACCGTCCCGACGTGGTGGCGACGCTCCGTAAATTGCTAGACGACTTCAAGACCGACCTGGCAGCCAACTCGCGCAAGGTGGGCGTTGCGAAGAACGCTCGCACACTCGTACCGCGTCCCGGTGTCGACGGCGAAGAAGGTTATCGCCCGACACTGTCGTTGCCGCCGGTGAAAAAGGCTACGAAAACACCGTAGGGCGCGTTGGCATCCGAGTCGAAATAACCGATTTCCCTCTCAGACCCCTTGGCAACGACCGTTAGCGTGGCGTTGGCCGGGTGTTGGCGTCAGTACGGGCGGTTGTCCTCGATTGGTGGGCTCCACTCTGTTGCGACTGCGCATTTCAATTCTCGATCACGGAAAACAGCAACACGATCTCATCCATCGAGCCGTCTGCCGGTCCGGGAGCGGGAATTGTCAGAGCCCGTTGGCAGTGACGGCATTTCGCTTTACGACCTGCAAACTCCGCCCCGACGCGAAAGGTCGCTCCACATTTGCATGAGACGGGAATCCCGTTCGATCGCGTGCTCGCCAAGGTGCGGGACTCCCATGCCCTGGCGACCGTGGCTACAACCGCCGCTGATTCCTCCAACGTCGCAGTAGAAGCAGTGCCAGGCCGGCGGCGATCATCAGCGTGGTGTTCGGTTCCGGCGCTGCCAGGACGGTGCCAACCTGGTGGGGCTCGCCCAACGCGGTCGTGTACAACAGAGTAAACTCGCTGGCATTGTGGCCATCTTGGGCGACCGGGCCAAGGTCGAGATGGTTGTAGCCGAACGGGGTCAAGAACCGGCCCTCGCCCACGCGGTCGGCATTGTCCGTAACCAGCGTATCCGCAGTCAGCCCCAGCACGACCGCGGCGTCGGCCGAACCGGTCATCAAGGCGTCGCTGACCAGGAGCCAGCCGAGTACGTTCTCGACCGAGACGGATATTGCCCCGGTGGCCGGATCGTACCGGGCCGTGGCTGAACCGGCAACGCTCGGCCCGGGCACGCCGGTCCACGCTCCAGTCAAGTCGAGCAGGTCCAAGCCGTCGACGACGTGGTCTCCCGAGCTGTCCGACTCCTGCCAGAGCGCGTCGGAACGTCCGAAGTTGTCGGTGAGCACGGCCACGTCCGCGTCGTCGACCTGCCCGTCGAGATTGAAATCTGCTCGGGAGACGGCGCCGGACAGGTTGCGGAGCACCTGTTGGCTATCCGGGGAGAACTCCCGGGGCGTCAGACGTGCGGCGGTCGGCAGCCCGGTGGTTTCGATCGCCATCAGCGGATAGGGCTCCGCGTTGCCGGCAGCCGCGTGGCCGGCGATGCCGAGCAGGTGGCCGATCTCATGGCTGGCGACCCCGGCGATCGAGTTCAGCGAGCCGTCGGCCGTGTCGTAAACCAACGGGAGCGTATCGATGTTGTCGAGGAAGACCGCGGCGCCGTACCGGTCGTTCGCGCCCGTGGTGGCCATACCCAACAAGGCCCAAGTGGGTGAGGCCGACCGGCCCAGCGCCACGTTGTAACGATTTCCGCTGAGGCCGGGCGATGCGGGCCCGAGGTGGATCGCGATCGGGACCGTCGTGGCCGAATCGCCCGTGTCGATTGCCCGAAATGCATCGTCAACCCGCAACGCAACGGCCCGATGCACGTCGGCCTCCGCGAAGCCGGTTAGCCCGCCGTCGGCGACGAAGCCGTTTGCCGGCTGGGTGATCGTGAAGGGCTCGAAGCCGAAGACAAACTCAGCAGCGGCGGGCACCGAAGTCTCGATGAAATCCAAGCCGATGTGAAAGACGTCTGCATCGGCAGAGGTTGCCGGGATCGAACCGGTCAGTAGCATAAGGGGAAAGCAGAAATGACGAAGCACGAATGACGAATGACGAAAGGAAG
>JABMRB010000758.1 GCA_013202865.1 Candidatus Nealsoniibacteriota bacterium
GACCCTCCGCGCGTCGCACGTCAAACGCGAACTGTCCAGCCGTTACGCGGGCGAGAAGGTCCGGATCGTCGTGTTGCGCGACGAGAAACGGATCGAAAACGAAGTCGAACTGATCGCCAAGCTACAGCCCTACCAGCATCCGTTCCTGGGTGTGTTGCCGATCCGCCGCACAGCGTCCCTCGCTGCCGGCGGCACTGACGAGAAGCCCGGCGTGACCGTTCGATATGTTTACCCCGAGGGCCCGGCCGCCGCTGCCGGGGTTCAGCCGGGTGACGTGCTGATCTCGGTCGCCGGCAATTCGATCGCCGACCGCGACGAGTTGGCGCAGCAGATCGGCAACTTCGAGCCCGGCGCCGAAGTCGAACTCGATATCCGCCGTGGCGACAAGCCGCAGAAGATGAAAGCGACCCTGGGCACGCTGCCCGAGGACCTGCCGGCCGAAGACCTTCCCGAGGCCCGTAAGCCGGCCGAACCGCCCGAAGGTGAGTTACCCGACGTCGGTGCCGTGGAAATGAAGGTCCCCGAGATGAAGAACGACGCCTGGGCCTACGTGCCCGAAGGCTACAACCCGGCGGTTGCCCACGGCGTGGTCGTGTGGCTGCATGCCCCGGGCGGGTTCGACTGGGACAAGCTCCTGAAGCGTTGGAAACCGCTCTGCGACCGCCACGACCTGATCCTGCTGGCCCCCAAGGCCGAGGACCCCAAGGCGTGGAAGCCCAACGAGGCCGCACTGGCTCAGAAGCTGCTCGATCAGATCACTTCCGCCTACACGGTCGACCCGGCCCGGGTTGTGATTCACGGTCACGAAGGCGGCGGTGCGATGGCGTGCATGGTGGCGTTTCGCCAACGCGAACTGGTTCGGGCGGTGGCTGTGGTCGATGCACCGATTGCCGGCCGCCCGCCGGAGAACGATCCGCTGCACCGGTTGGCGATCTACCTGACTACGGCCAAGAAGTCGAAGCACGCCGCGGCGATGCGCAAGACGATCCCCGGGCTCCGCGCGATGAAGATCCCCGTAACGGTCAAGGACCTGGGTGACGACCCCCGTTACCTCAACGACGAAGAACTGGCCGAGTTGGTCCGCTGGATCGACACGCTGGATCGGATCTAGGCGGCCATGTCTTTCACGCGACGTCACGCTATCGGAATCCTCGCGATCGTGTTGTTGCCCGCAGGTATCTATCTGGCGTTGCAGCCGATCCAGGGGGACGGTCTTCTCGTGGGCCTGGATGCAGCCTGCATGCGCGTGGGGGCGTTGATGGCCGTTCTGTGGCTTGCTTATCCCCAGATCCACCGCTTGCCTGCCTGGATTTGGGCCGCAATTCCCGCGCTGGTCATCGTCTTGGCTCGTTGGCCAAAATGGTTCTTCGTCGCCCTGCCGATCGTCATTGCCCTGGTCATTCTCCGGCCGCGCAACGGCAATCGACGTTGAAACTTTCGGCCGTTGCGGTTCTACTAAGGGAACTTCTCATACAAGCTCGAAGCGCAAGCGAGTGGATCGCTTGCGGGCAAATCCACTCGCTTGCGGGCAAATCCACTCGCTTGCGCTTCGAGCTTGTATTTGCTGCATTTCAGTCAAGAGCAAGAAAGGACTCCCAATGCCTCGTCACTGTCCCGGCCTTATGCTCCTATTCGTGACACTCGGTTGGCTGGCCGGCCCGGCGTGCTCGGCTGCCGACCGCCCCGAAGACCACGCCCCAACCACACCGACGTGGACCCCGCCCGACGCCTTCCTTGCGGCCGAGGGTACGGGCGGCGAGACCGGCTGGCCGACGGTCCGCCCCGAGTGCCGCCCCGGGGCGTACTGGTGGTGGCCCGGCAGCGCGGTCACCAAGGAGGATCTGACCTGGAACCTCGAGACCTATCGCCGCTCTGGCTGGGGCAACATGGGGGTGGTCGTCATCTACGGGGTCCGTGGAGAGGAAGATCGGTTCATCGATCTCTTCTCGCCTAAGTGGTTCGAGATGTTCAACCACGCGGTGGCCGAAGCACGGCGGCTGGGAATGAACATCGATCTCACCCCCAGTTCCGGCTGGCGGATGGGCGGACCGCACGTACCACCGCAGCACGGCGGACAGAGCTTTGCCGTCGAGAACGGTCAAATTGTGGCCCGGCCCAACGGCGCCAAGGTCAAGCGGGCAGGTCCCGGCGGTGCGGGATTGGCGATCAATCCCTACTCGGAAGCCGCCGTGGCGTTTCACCTCGACTTCATCGGCAAGCGGTTTGACGAAGGAACCGGCAGCCCGCCGAGGGCGTTCTACTACGACTCGTTCGAGAACCCGGGCAACTGGTGCCCGGAACTGCTGGATTCGTTCCGCCGCCTGCGTGGCTATCCATTGCAGGAACACGCCGACGCACTGGCCGGCCGCGGCGATGCGGATCGCGTGCGACGCGTCGTCTGCGACTACCGGGAGACGCTTTCCGACGTGCTGATCGAGCGGGTCGAGCAGATCGTTGGCTGGGGGAAACAGCGAGGCAGCGGTCTGCGGATGCAGGCCCACGGCGCGCCGGCCAACCTGCTCGACATGTACGCCGCGGCCGCGATCCCGGAAACGGAAGTCTTCGGGGCCTCGCAGTTCGACGTCCCCGGCTTTCGTCGCGATCCCAAGTGGATTCGGCCGGATCGGCAAAGCGATCTGGTCAACCGGTTCGCTTCCTCCGCAGCGCACGTGGCCGGCCGCAAGGTGGTGATCTCCGAGAGCTTCACCTGGCTGCGAAACCACTACCACACGGCGCTTTCGCACGTCAAGGCAGAGTCGGATAATCTGCTGGTCAACGGCATCAACTGCATCTACTATCACGGCATCTGTTTCGCTCCTAAGAAGACCGCCTGGCCGGGGTGGCTGTTCTACGCGTCGACCGAGGCGAACGCCCGGAATTCGATCTTCCGCGACGTACCGGCGCTGAACGCCTACCTCACGCGGTGTCAAAGCGTGCTCCAGGAGGGCCGCCCGCAGAACGACGTGCTGCTTTACTGGCCCGTGTACGACCTGTGGATGGGCGACGGCACGCGCGAGCGGCGGTTCACGGTGCATCACCCGGCATGGATCGAGGAAACGCCCTGTGGCCAGGCCGGCCGCTGGATGATCGACAACGGATACACGTTCGATTTCGTTTCGGATCGGCAGTTGCTCAACGTGCGTTACGAAGACAACGCGTTGCGGACCGCCGGCGCGAGTCACTACCGGACGATCGTCGTGCCTGCGGTGAAGGTCATGACGGTCGGCACTGCGCGGCGTCTGCTGGAACTGGCCAAGGCCGGCGCGACCGTGTTGGTCTGGAAGGGGCTCCCGCAAGACGTCCCGGGCTGGAATAGCCATGCCGATCGAAAGCAACGTCTTGGCGGGTTGCTCGGCCGGCTCTCATTCGAGCCCAATGGTGTGGCTGCGGTGGGCAAGGGGAAGGTGCTCGTCGGCGAGGATCTCGCCGCGCTGCTCGAAACCGCCGGAGTTGCCCGGGAGCCGCTGGTCGATCGCGGCCTGAAGTTCATCCGCCGCAAGAGTCCCACGCACGTGTCCTATTTCATCGTCAACCATTCGGCCAAGCCGGTCAACGCGTGGGTCCCGGTGGCCTCGCGGGGCCGGTCAGCCGTGCTGATGGACCCCATGACGGCGCGCACGGGCGTGGCACCAACTCGCGTGGCAGGCGACGCCGCTGTCGTCGACAAGCCGCTGGAGGTCTACCTGCAAATGCAGCCCGGCGAGACTCGTGTGTTGCGAGTCTTCAGCGACAAGGCGGTCGGCGGCCCCGCCTGGCCGATCGCGGAACCTGCCGGCGAACCGATCGAGGTGAAAGGAACCTGGCAGGTGCAGTTCACCGAGGGTGGCCCGGTGCTGCCGCGGCGCGTCTCGATGGACGACCTGAGATGTTGGACGGAATCGGGCGACGACAACGCCGACCGCTTCGCCGGAGCCGCGCGTTACACGATCACGGTGGACCTCCCCGCCAGCGATGCCGACGGCTGGGTGCTCGATCTGGGTGACGTACGGGAAAGCGCCCGGGTGTGGATCGGCGGCAAAGCAGCGGGCCTGGTGGTCGCCCACCCATTCCGCGTCGACGTAACCGGGCTGCTCAAGCCGGGCAACAACGAAATCGCCGTCGAGGTAACCAACCTTTCGGCCAATCGGATTCGCGACCTGGACCGGCGCGGCGTGGACTGGAAGAAGTTCCACGACATCAATTTCGTCGACCAGATGTACCGGCCGTTCGACGCCTCCACCTGGGACCCGAAGCCGTCGGGCCTGCTGGGGCCCGTCACGATTCAGCCGTATCGCATCCGAGAATAGGGTGGCACGGGTCTATACGGGGGTAGTTGGGGTAATGTTGGGGGGCGTCCGTGGGCTTCCGCCCTCGGCTAGTAGCGTTTTCTCTGCGTCTTCCGTCATTTCCCTTCAACATTCGGAATTCCTTGTTCGATATTCTGCGGTTCCTTCTTTCCTCTTTCCGCCGTGAGATAGCCGGGCAAGCATTTCCGGCGGCGGGTTATGGATCGGGTCGCGGTGTTCGTAAGGTTGCGACCACAGCCGCGCACGCCAGCGGTCGGCAAACTGCTGAGCCTTCGTGTGACCGGCGAACTTTCGGCGCACGCTGCTTGCCTTCGGCTCGACAATCTGCAAGTGCCCCAGTTCGTGCAGAAAGACGTCGTACAGCATGAAACGGCGTACGGCTCCTTCCGGCCACTGCGATCCACGCACCGCGCCGAATTGCAGGGGCGACCGCCGAACGAGGTATCGCGTCAGGCTGACGTTGGGCGGCAAGGCACAGATCGCGATCTCCCGACGCCCCTGGTTCACGTAACCCAAGCGTCGAACTCCGATGCTTCGGTCGTTGAAGTGAACGGTTCGCAGTCGAGACCACACCTGCGGCGGAAGACGACCGAGCAGAGTCTGCACGTCGTTCTCGTTCAGGTAGTGCTTGCGCAGTTCCCCTGGGCGTGTGTAGCTGTATGTGATTTTGATTGCCATCGCGGTTTCGTTCGCAAACCATGCCCGGCGCGGCACGCCGGTGCCGCGCCGGGACGTTTCGATCACTTCTCTAGCGTGACGTTCCAGTACGCCTCGCTAACGAACTTCGACCAACTCTCGATGCGCACCTCGTGTGCGGCGTACAGCGGCCGCCACGCCGGTTGGACCGGCTGATTGCGAAGCCGCATTCCGGCCTGCTGCGGCGTGCGGTCGGCCTTGCGCTTGTTGCAGCCCAGGCACGCCAGCACACAGTTGTCCCATTGCGACTCACCCCCGGCGGCGCGCGGAACGACGTGGTCGAGCGTCAACTCCTCGCTGCCCGGCTGGGCACCGCAATACTGGCAGGTGAAGCGGTCGCGCTTGAAAATGTTCCGCCGACTGAACGTCACGGCCGCCGACGGCACCCGGTCGTAGCCGGCCAGCGAGATCACTTCCGGCACCCGCAGCCGAAACCGAACCGCCTGGACGAACTGCTCGCCGCCGCGCAAGCGCAGCTTCGACCAGTCGGCCCAGGTGTAGAGCTGGTAGTCGGCCGGGTCCACGGCACGAGCCGTCTCGTTGAACAACAGCACCAATGCCCGCGCCACGGTGGCAACGTTCACCGGCTGCCAGTTGCGGTTCAAGACGAGCGTCGGTCTCTGGAGGACTGTGCTAACCATCATTTCTTCCCTGGTTCCCAAGCACCGGGCAAGCCCGGCGGCTAAATGTTCATTTGTTATTCGGATTTCGTCATTTCCCAACGAATAGAGATCAGACGCCAAAACCCGTCGAGAGGTTCACGGGCTGACCTGTTTCTTGGGCGGTTTGGTGCCCCCGCCGGAGCCTCGTGTTGCGGGCGAGAATCGGTCTCAGGGCTGAGAAGACTCGCGAAGAATTGGAAACTAACCCCCCATTTCCCCCGCTGAGTGGTTGCATCACGCGGTGGTCTTGCTATAGTCCATTTGTGGCATCAGGAAACCTCGTGCGCAGGTGGGGGGTGTGCCACACGACTTAGGTCGTGTAACCGTCACTGCCTCTCGAACAGCGCCCGGATATTCTCGACGCCGGAAGTTAGGGCGACGAAACCCCTTCGCCGCCGTAAGTCTCGTTGTAACAACACTTTAGCAAGACGAACTTCTAACAAAAGAGCCTTCCCCATGGATCGGTTGGGGCACAATCCGATCCACATAAAGGTCAATACCACACAACCCGTCTTCCAAATCCAGCTAGTCGACGTCGGCGACGGAGTGGACGATGCCAGGGTCGGCTGCCGAAGATTCGGCCGGAATTTTCCCGGAATCGTGTTGCATCTTGAAATGCCGGATGCGACAATGGCGGTCCTTCGGGTGGGGTGCCTTGCATCCGAAATGGGCTGGACCGGGACGAGGTATCATATCCACCCCTTGCGCGAGGGCATCCCGCCAACATTTGGCCGACCACGTTTGACGACCCGCCGGATCACCCTACCGAGATCCATCAACAAACAGGCACGCCGTTGATGCCGTCACAAAGAGCCGCTGTACCGCGGTTGTGACGGCCGTCCGACCGACGGTGCGGCGGCGTGCGAAACCAGAAGGAGCCTTGCGATGAAACACAATTACACGAGACCTGCGCGACGAAGAGGAAAGTGGAACGGCCCTTCGATCTGCCGCCCGGCAAACAGGCAACTTCGGCTGGAACCGCTGGAGCGCAGACTCTTGCTGTCCGCCGTGAAGGAACCGTATCTCCAGGCGGTCACGATGGATAGCATCTACGTGTTGGTCGAGGCGGACAACATCGCGGCCGACGCCCGTGTTGACTACGGCTTGTCGTACAATAACTACGACAGCCATGCGATAACGGAGAGCACCGAGTACACCGACAGAGGTAATTACGTCCACAACGTCAAACTGACCGACTTGCTGCCGAACACACAGTATCACTACAGTGTAACGCATGGTGTTACAACCAGTGCGGACAAGACGTTCTGGACGGCGGCCCAGCCGGGGACGGACTTCCGCTTTGGATTCATGGCCGACAGCCGATCGGATGCCGGGACGGGCCTCGATCAGACGGTCCATGGTAAGATGGCTGCTCTGATGGACACCTTCGATCCCAGAATGATCGTGTTCGGCGGGGACACCAACGAATATGCCACCTGGGACAGTTGGAACCAGGATTTCTTCATCAGCCAACAACAGACGCTCAACGCGGAGGTCCCCTTTGCCAATGCCCCCGGCAACCACGAGGGCTGGAACGCCCTGACCCGGGCGTATACCCAGGGGCCCAACGGCGACGGCGACGGCTACTTCTCCTACGACTACGGCGACGTGCATTTCCTGATCCTGAATAACGAGATCAGCGACGGCTCAGACAGTGCCCAGTGGGATTTCGCCAAAGAAGACCTAGAAACTACCACCCAGCCCTGGAAGATTGTCTCCTTTCACAAGCCTGCCTACAGTGTGGGCGGCCACGGTGGAGACGTCGACATGTTGGCTATGACCGCGCAGATCTTCGAGCCCAACGGCGTGGACATGGTGTTGACGGGCCATAACCACTACTACCAGCACAACTTGGTCAACGGCATCCACCACATGGTGATCGGCTCGACCAACGCGCCGCTGACGGATCCCGGCACCGAAACCTATACCGTTAACACCGAGAAAACGTACTGCCTCGGCATCTTCGACGCGACGGCCACTACGCTGGACTATACGGCGTACCGCGAGGACGGCAGCGAAATCGAGACGATCAATCTCTCCAAGGGCCCGGATGTTACGCCCCCGACCCTCGATTCGGTATTGGCCACGTCGCAGACCACAGTAGAAGTGGTCTTCAGCGAGCCGGTCGAGTTGGGCTCGGCCCAAAACATTGAGAACTACAGCATCGACCCGGTGGTGACCATTTCGTTGGCGATACTCCAGGCCGATACCGAGACGGTCGTCCTGACCGTTTCCCCGCTGGCCCTGAACGTCACCTACACGCTGACGGTAAACAACGTTGAGGACGTCGCCGGCAATCCCATCGACTATACCCACCAGACGTTCGAGTACGACGCCCAGCAAACGCTCAGCTTCCAGCAGGGCGCAGGCGGCTACATCGGCACGGTGGACACGATGCTCCGCGAGGCGGTACCGAGCATCAAGTACGACGCCAGCAGTCCGATCGGCGTCGACGATGAGAATCCTGCCCCCAGCGAGGATCAGGTGCTGATGCGGTTCGACGGTATTATCGGCGACGGTGCGAGTCAGATTCCGCTCGGCTCGACCATTAACTCCGCCACGCTTACCGTGCAGGTGACCAACCCGGGCAGCGGCTTGAGCGTGCATCGAATGCTGCAATCCTGGGATGACTTCAACACGTGGAACGACCTCGGCGGCGGCGTTCAGGCCGACGACTCCGAGGCCGTCCTGTTGGCCGATATCGTGGTGGGCGTGGGTGACGGCGAAGAGAACATCCCCACTGGTCCGCTGAACTTGAACGTTACCGCTGGCCTGCAGGCATGGGCCGATGGTGCGATCAGGATGGGCTGGGCCATGTTACCGCTGGTCGGCGGTTGGAACGGAATAGACTTCTACTCGGCCGAGGGCACTACCCCGCCGAAACTGGTCGTCAACTTCGTCCCCGCACCGAACAACCCGCCGGTGGCCGTGAATGACAGCTACAGCGTCGCGGAGGGGGGAACGCTGACGGCCAACGACGCGGACGGAACCATCGGTGACGCTTCGGACGACGGCGTGTTGGTCAACGACACCGACCCCGACCTGCCGGACGACACCTTAACGGTCAACACCACCCCGGTAAGCGGGCCGGCCTACGGATCGCTGACGCTCAGTGCCGACGGGACGTTCGTCTACACGCACGACGGCAGCGAAAACTTCAACGACAGCTTTACCTACGAAGTGAGTGACGCCCTCGACGCAACGGACACGGCAACCGCGTCGATCATCGTCACGCCGGTCAACGATAACGACCCGGTGTTTACCTCCGGCACTACCGCCGACGTCGAAGAGAGCACCACGTCGGTGATGAGGGTGACCGCCACGGACGCCGACCTTCCGCCTCAGACCGTCAGCTATTCGATCAGCGGCGGAGTCGATGAGGCGGCATTTGCGATCGACCCGGTCAGCGGCGAGCTGGCGTTCCAGAGCCCGCCCGACTACGACATTCCGGGCGATCCCGACGGCGACAATGTCTACCACGTCGAGGTCATGGCCGCCGACGGCGCCGGCGGCACGGCCGCCCAGAGCATCGCGGTAAGCGTGGTGCCGACCAACGAGCACAGCCCCGTATTCACCTCCAGCGACACTGCCAGCGTGGCGGAGAACACCACGCCGGTGGTCACGCTCACCGCCACCGACGCCGATCTGCCGGCCCAGATGGTCACCTTCTCGATCACCGGCGGAGCCGATCAGGTCGCGTTTGCAGTCAACTCAACCAGCGGGGCGCTTTCGTTTGCGAGTGCCCCGGACTACGAGGTTCCCGGCGACGTGGGCGACGACAACGTCTACAACGTCGATGTCACCGCCGACGACGGTTTTGGCGGCACGGCCGTGCAGAGCATTACCGTGACTGTCACGCCGGTCAACGACAACGACCCGGTGTTCACCTCCGGCACTACGGCCGATGTGGCAGAGAACACCACGGCAGTGATGACGGTCAACGCTGGCGACGCCGATCTGCCGGCCCAGATGGTCACCTTCTCGATCACCGGCGGAGCCGATCAGGTCGCGTTTGCAGTCAACTCAACCAGCGGGGCGCTTTCGTTTGTCAGCGCCCCAGACTTCGATCCCCTCGGCGACAACGTCTATCTGGTCGACGTGACGGCCAACGACGGAGGCGGCGGCACGGCCGTGCAGAACATGGCCGTTACGGTGATCGCCGCCGTTCGCGTCTACGACAGTGGCCAGGTAGATCTGGAGATTCCGGACCAGGGGACCTTGACGGCGACATTGACCGTCGATGACTCCTTCTCGATTGCGGACCTGGACGTGGAGTTGAACATCAACCATTCCCTCGATCAAGAACTCGGCGTGTTTTTGATCAGTCCGGGCGGTACGCGCGTTGAGCTGTTCACGGACGTGGGCGGCAGAGGCGACAATTTCACGGGAACCATCCTCGACGACGAGGCGAGCGAATTAATCGCCGATGGCGTGGCGGCGTTTACCGGCCGCTATCAGCCCGAGGGAAATTTGAGTGATTTCGACGGCGGCGATGTGGGCGGCGACTGGACGTTGGAGATCACCGACGACAAACGAAGGACAGGCGGCACGTTGGTTAGTTGGTCGCTGACGGTCACTCCCGGCGTGCCCAACCAGCCGCCGGTGGCCGACGACGATGCGGCCGAAACCGACGAGGATACCTCGGTTACCGTCAGCGTATTGGCCAACGACGACGACCCCGACGGCGGCACACTGAGCCTCGACAGCGTCGACACGACGGGCACGCGAGGCCTGGTGATCGACAACGGCGACGGCACGATCACTTACGATCCGGCCGGGCTGTTCGACACCCTGAAGCCGGGTGAATCGGAGGAGGATACCTTCAGCTACACCCTCGGCGACGGCCAGAGCGGCACCGACACGGCCACCGTGACGGTGACCATCAGCGGCGTCAACGACCTGCCCACCGCCGGTGACGACAGTTACTCCACCGCGGTGGACACGCAGCTTAACGTGGCGGCCCCCGGCGTGCTGGGCAACGACGCCGATCCCGACGACCCCTTGACGCTGACCACCGGCCCCTACATCACGGACCAAGGAGTACAGGTCACGCTGAACGCAGACGGCGGCTCGTTCGTCTACGATCCGCCGGCCGGGTTCACCGGCACCGACAGCTTCACCTACACCGTCACCGGCGGGTCAGACGCGACCACCGGCACGGTCACCATCGACGTCAACGAGACGCCGGTGGAAACCATTATTGACGACGGGGATGCGGGGTACGAAGATACCGGTTGGAAAAGCAAAGCCAACGAGGGGGCTTACGGTGGCGACTACAGCTACGCTACGGCCGGCGACGTATCGGAGACCGCTACGTGGACGTTCGATGGTCTGGCTGCTGGAGATTATGATGTGTTCGCCACCTGGGTATCCCAGCCGATAAAACACGCCAGCAACGCGCCGTATACGGTGATGGTTGACGACCTCGTCATCGAAGAAGTGCCGGTGAACCAACGGGTTGCGCCTGATGGGCAGGTTGTCGCAGGCTGGCAGATACTCGGCACGTACACCATCGACGGCGGTACCCTTACCGTGAAGCTTAGCAACAACAACGCCGACGGCTACGTGATTGCCGACGCCATCCGCATAGTCCCGGCGGCTCCTGCAGGTGCCGGCATGGCGGCCGAATCGAGCGCCGCGGCGGATCCGGACGCTTCCCAGCTCGCCGCGATCGATTTCATCCTCGGCCAAGACGATTCCGATCCGGTCGAAGAGGATCTGGCCGACGAGTTGGCGATATTGCTCTTGTCCGAATAGAAATGGATTTGCTGGTTTGCAAGTTCTAGCCTTCCGAAATCTTCCACTCCAAAATCCCGCCTGAGAACTCGTCCTGAAGTTGGACCTCGATCCGCAGTCCGGTGGTTTCGACGGGCGCGAACTTAACGCGGTTGTACTTGTCCGCCTCGACGCCGAAGGCCGACGTGGTTTCGACCGGCTTCCACGCCTCGCCCGAGCGGGCCAGCAGCTTCCACGACTTAGGCACGCGGCACTGGCCGCGGCCCGTGTCGTCGAACCAATAGATTTCCATGGCCGAGAGCTTCTGTGGTGCGTCGAATTCGTACTGCACCCATTCCGTGGTCCCGCGGTGGTCCCAAAACGTCAGCCTTGGAACGTTGTGATCGTCGGAACTCTTCGGCTCCAAGCGGTCGTTGATCGCCGAGGTGCTGTCGTTGCGACCGCAATGTGAGACCGTGGCGACGGTCTGCTCGGCCAGCGTGGGCGGCTCGGAAGGCCCGAGCGTGGCCGGGTCGAGCGGCCTGTAGAGCATCCCCTTCCATGCCGGATCGTCCACGTCGGGACTGCGCGTCTTGCCGTCCTGGCGAACCCAAACGGCCATGGGAGACGGCTCGCGATGGTCCCAGGCGTAATACGGGACGGCCGTGACAGCTTGCCCGTTGCGGTCGACGCCCTTGAGGACCGTCACGCCGCCGAGCAGATCGCCGCGGTGCTCGGCCGTGAACTTGGGATCGTGCGGCAGGATGATGTTCTGCACGCGGTTGTCGTTGTCCACGCCCTCGAAGCAATAGACGATCGGCCCCCGCATGACCGCCACGCGGCCCCGATCTGCTTCGACCTTAGGATGGGCCTCGATCCGCCGAACCGGCATCGGCAGATCGAGTTCGACCACGTCGCCGGAATCCCAGTAGCGGCAGATCACCGCGTAGCCCCGGTCGATGAAGTATCGGTAGTTCGCATCCGAGTCCTTGTCGGTCTTCGGCGCGATCGCTTCGCCGTTGAGCGTTAGCTTGGCGTCGTTGCACCAGCCGGGAATTCGCAGCCGAAGCTGAAACCAGCCGATCTCCTTGCGAGGGGGAACCTTCAACGAGATCTTCACTTTGCCGTCCCACGGATAGCGGGTCTGCTGCTCGATCTCGACCGTCTGTCCCTTAGGGGTCTCAATCCGGGCAACACCGGCCGTGTAGAGATTCACGTGGATTGCCGGCCAGCCCGTGGCGTAGACGTAGCCGGGCAACGAAGCGATGAACCGCACGACGTTGGTCGGGCAGCAGGCACACCCGAAGAAGGGCTGGCGATGATGCCCGCCGCTGCTGGCCAGCGGGTTGACGTAAAAGAACTTCTCGCCGCCGAGATCGATGCCCGAGAGGATGCCGTTGAACATCGCCCGTTCGACCAGGTCGGCGTACTTGGCGTCGGCGTGCATCAGGTTGAGGCGGTGGTTCCAGAGCGCCATGCCGATCGCGGCACACGTTTCGCAGTAGGCCTGTTCGTTGGGCAAGGCGTAGTCGCCGCTGAACCCCTCGCCGTGCCCCTGTACGCCGATACCGCCGGTGACGTACATCTTCTTCAGCGCCACGCTCTCCCATAGTCGGTCCATCGCGTCGACGTATCCCTGCTCGCCCGTGTAGCCGGCGACGTCGGCCACGCCGCTGTAGAGATACATCGCCCGGACCGAATGGCCGACGATCTCGCTCTGCTGGACGACCGGCACGTGGTCTTGGCAATACTCGCCGTAGAGCTTCTCGCGATGCTGCTTATCGCCGCGGGCGTCGATGAAGAACTTGGCGAGGTTGAAGTATCGCTCTTCGCCGGTCAATTCGTAGAGCTTCACCAAGGCGAGTTCAAGTTCCTCGTGGCCCGGCACGTCCCATCGTTTGTCGGGTCCGAAGATCTCGTCGATCCGGTCGGCGAACTTCACGGCCACGTCGAGCAGGTTCTTCTTGCCGGTCGCCCGATGGTGGGCCACGGCAGCTTCGATCAAATGGCCCGCGCAGTAGAGTTCGTGCTTCACGGCGCAGTTGGTCCATTTCTTGTCGGGCTCGACCAGTGTGTAGTAGGAGTTCAGATACCCGTTCTCTTGCTGAGCGGCGGCGATCTTGGCGACCACGTCGTCGAACATCTTGTCGAGCTTTTCGTCCGGCTTGTCGGCCAGCGAGTAAGCGGCCCCTTCGAGCACCTTGTAGACGTCGGAGTCGTTGAAGTAGATCCCCTCGAACTTACCCTCGATCAACCCGCCCGCCTTGGCGAAGTTGCTGAACCGCCCGGTCTGTTCGCACCACTTGAAGTTGTGCGGCAGGCACTTCTCGCGGTTGGTCTCGATCCGCGGAGCCCAGAACTCGTCTTGGATCTTCACCTCGGTAAACGGCACCGCGGTGAGCTTGCGGTGTTTGGGGCCTTCCGATCGTGCGGTCGTGACGGCTGCAATCAGGGCCAGGGTGGCTAACGTCGAGATTCCTGTGAGTTTCATTACGATTCTCCTTAGAAGATGGGTTTTGTAGGTCAGGGCTTGCCCTGACGTGGACACGAGAGCAACCTTTGCGATTGTCAGGGCAAGCCCTGACCTACCCCATGCACCCGCCACTGGAGTACCCCTCCCGAGTAATCTTTGTGGAGTTGGACCTCGATGCGCAGGGCCGTGGTTTCGACCGGGTCGAAGGTCACGCGGTTGTACTTGTCTTGCTCGATGCCATAGGCCGACGCGCCGTCGACCGGTGTCCAGGCCTCACCGTCTTTGCAGAGCAGGCTCCACGAATCGGGCACCCGGCAATTGCCCCTCGTGTGGTCGTCGAACCAATAGACCTCGACGGCCGAGACGTTCCGCGGGGCCGCGAAATCGTACTGAACCCACTCCTTACTGCCGCGATGGTCCCACCACGTATGTCGCGGCACGCTCAGATCGCGAGAATTCGGCGGCTCGATCTGATCGTTCATCGCTTCGACCGTGTCGCGGCTCCAGCAGTGCGAAGCCGACGCCCGGGCGTTGCTGGCGATGGTCGGCTTCGCAACCGGCGTCGCCAACTGCGGATCTTCCGGCAGCCAAACGGCCATCGGCCCGCCGCGGCGATTATCCCACGCATAGTAAGGCACGGCCAAGAGGCGGGCGGGCTTCAGTTCGCCCGACTCGGCCTCCCGCACGGTTCCCTCCCCCGTGATAACACTTACGCCGCCGAGTAAGTCAGGCCGGTGCTCGGCCTGAAGCTTCGCATCCGCCGGCAGCGACAATTGCCGGACATCGACCTTGTGATCGACCGCCTCGACGCAATAGACGATCGGTCCCCGCTGCAAGGCAACCCGGCCTACGTCGGCCTCGACCTTCGCATGGGCCCGAATCCGCCGGATCGGCATTGGCAGGTCGAGTTCCACAACGTCGCCCCGGGTCCACTTGCGGTCGATACGGACGTAGCCCTGCTGCCGGTGGCTGGCCTCAATCGATTCGCCGTTGACCTTGACCGTAACCTGCTTGGACGGCTCGCGGTCGGCCACGCGATAGAGCCCGCCCGGCGTCTGAAGCTCGGTACACCAACCGGGAATCCGCAGGCACAGATCGAACTGTTTCTCGGCCGCCGGGTGGACGACCAGCTTGACGTTGCCGTCCCACGGATAACGGGTCAACTGCGTGATCGCGACGTCCGTTTCGCCGAGCTTCATCTTGCCGCTGCCCCCGATGTAGAGGTTCACGTAGATCGCACGGTCGTCGTGGGCGTAGATGTAACGCCCAATCTTAGGAAACACGCGGACGATATTGCTCGGGCAACAGGCGCAGCCGTACCATGCCTGCCGCCGGTAGTCGCCCCGGGTGGCCAGGCGGTTCTGGTAGAAGAACTTGTCGCCCTCGAGGCTGACGCTGGAGAGGAACCCGTTGTAGAGCACTCGTTCGAGCACGTCGGCGTACTGGGCGTCGGGCTCGATCAACAGCATGCGATGGGCGAAGAAGATCAGCCCGATGGCCGCGCACGTTTCGGCGTAGGCCGTCTCGTTAGGTAGTTCGTAGTTGCTGCCGAAAGCCTCGCCGTGCCGGGTGGCGCCGACGCCGCCGGTGAGATACATCTTCTGCTGCGTGGTGTTCTGCCAGAGTCGACGGCAGGCGGTTAGCAGTTCGCGGTCGCCCGATTCGAGATACGCGTCGGCCATGGCCGTGCAGTTGTACATCGCGCGGACGGCGTGACCGACGACCTCGCTTTGCTTGCGAGCCGGTTCGTGGTCTTGGCTGTAGGCGCCGTAGAGCTTGTGTCCGGCGGCGTTGCCGCGCTGGTCGATGAAGAACCGGGCCAGTTCGAGGTATCGCTTCTCGCCGGTCACGCGATAGAGCTTGATCAGGCCCGACTCGATCGACTGATGCTCGGGCACCTCCTGCCGACGGCCGGGTCCGAAGACCGAATCGACGTGATCGGCCAGCTTGCAGGCCACTTCCAGCAAGTTCCGTTTGCCGGTCATCTCGAAGTGCGTTGCCCCGGCCTCGATCAGGTGGCCCATGCAATAGAGTTCGTGTCGGGCGTTCGGCAGGATGTTCTTGAACCGCTGATCGGCGTTGTCGATCGTGAAGAAGCAATAGAGATAGCCGTCCGGCTGCTGGGCGGCGGCGATCCGGGCGATCACGTTGTCGGTGAGCTTGTCGAGTTGCTCGTCCGGCCTGATCGCCAAGGAGTAGGCGGCCCCTTCGAGCACTTTGTAGACGTCCGAATCGTTGAACCAGATGCCAGCGAACTTACCAGGTGCCACACCCGCCGCCCGATCGAAGTTTAGAATCCGTTCGGTCTTTTCGCAGGTGTCGAAACAATAAGGCAGTGTCACCTTGCGGCAGGTCGCGATTCGTGGGGCCCAGAAGGCGTCGGCAACGTGTACCGCGTTGATCGGCGGCGCCGAGAGTCGCTGATGTGGCGATTTGTGCGGCTGGGGCGGTTGGCCGTTGGCGACGGTGATCATCGTGCCGATTGCTGTGAGGGAGAGTATCGTGCGTGCAAGTTTCATTGGGGCGTTCCTCGTTTTCGGATGGTTCTCTTGTGCTCTTGGAGGTCGTATTAACTGTCGTTGGCGTTTGACTAGAAACTTGCGCGGCGTTCTCGATTTCCTCCGATTGTCAGGATCCGACCACAAGCTCGGCAAGCCTCCCGCGAACTCGCTTCAGTTTCCCGCAAGGAAACACCTCTGATTTGTAGGACAGCCACAGTGCGTTTGCCCATGTATCCTCGAGCGATAGAGCAAGCGCTTTCCCCACCAATTCAAAATCGTCCGATACGTAAGCGCAAAGGTCCGGATCTTCTGTGTGAGCGTAGGTTCGTTTGTAGGCTATCTCACGCACAGCATCAATCAGTTTCGACTCATCTTCACTTAGAGGATTTGCCTGTATCCCAGCTTCGATAAAGTTGAATGCGTCTAACCAGTCTTGCTCGAACGATGGCTGCTCTCTCTTGTCAAGTGCTGTTTCGACATCAATCTCCTCAAAGGTTGTGAACGAAACAACGTCGCCACACTCGATTCTCTCTAGCAACACTTGAAGTGTGTTCATTATCTAAGCCCTTGCAAGATCAGACAGTCCCCATTTTCCACTCTATCTTCCGTCTGCAATTGTCCTTCCGCCGTCGACCGGCAGGCAGACGCCGGTGATGAAATCGTTTTCGACCAGAAACACCACGGCGTGGGCAACGTTCTCCGGTCGGCCCGCCCGTTTCAACAACGTCGCTGCGATCGCCGCCCGACGGGCCGACTCCGAAAGACTCTCCGGCAACATCACCGGGCCCGGCAATATGCAATTGACGCGAACTGCCGGGTTGCGCCGGGCCAGTTCGACGGCCATCGTGCGGGTCAACGTGGGGATCGACCCCTTGCCGACGAAATACGCGGCGTAATCGGGATAC
This sequence comes from Candidatus Nealsoniibacteriota bacterium, assembly GCA_013202865.1. Taxonomy (GTDB): domain Bacteria; phylum Planctomycetota; class Planctomycetia; order Pirellulales; family Thermoguttaceae; genus JABMRB01. Next base: position 17,239 of record JABMRB010000758.1, read on the forward strand.
GGCCGCACGGTGGCCCAATCGCCCATGGTGACGATCGCGCCGCCCTCGGGCTGCCCGGCCATGATCAGCCCGGCCTGCTGGCAGCAGAGGAACGTGCCCAACGTGTTGATCTCAAACTGCCGCCGCACGTCGTCGGCCGTGGTCTCCTCCAACGGTTTCGGGTCCCAGACGGACGCCGCGGTTACCAGCACGTCGAGCCGGCCGAAATGGTTCGTCACTTGGGTGAAGAGCCGGTCGACGTCGGCCTCGTCGGCCATGTCGGCCTGGAAAGCCCGGGCGGTGGTGCCTTGCGACTCCAACTGCTGCACGCTTTGCGCTGCCTCTTCGTCCGAACGGTGGTAGTGCAGCGCGATCGAATAGCCCCGCTCGGCCAGCGCCAACGCGACCACGTTGCCCACGCGGCGTTTGCCGCTGCCGGTGATCAGGGCGACTTTGTTGGGGGTGGGGTCAGTCATGTCCCTTCTCGCGTCGCCATCGGATCAGTTCGGTCGTCATGCCGATCAGCCCCGCAACACAGGTTGCGACCACAAACACCGGCAGGATCGGCCATCCCCACCAACGAAACAGACTGCACGAAACGGCAACCAGAAGCGTCAAAGCCAGCAGCATGCGTATGGACCACTGCGATCGGTGCCGCCAAATCGCGAAGAGCATGGCTACCACTTGCATTGCACCGAAGAATACGAACGCTGCGAAGAAACCGGCATGATCGCGACGCGCGGCCGCGCAGAACAAGAAGAACGCGGCTCCCAGGGCAAAAATCGGCCACCGGACGGTCTGCGAGTACTCTCCGTACGCCCGAGCACCGGCCGGGTATTTCCGGCGAGTCAGCATGCCCGCCACAAGGCCTATCGGCAAGCAAATCCCCAGGAGGATCAAGATGTCTCGAACTTCGTCTGACATCGCCATCTCAGGTGTGTTCAATCCGGACCCCGGGTGTATTCACCCGGGGCTAAATAATCATCCCAATCGCCGAGGTACGGCGCGTTGCAGTCGATCCAGGCGACGATCGCGCGACGCTCGGCCGGCAGTAGTTCGACGTCGTAGTGGCCGGCGTCGAGGATCTTCACCAGCTTGCTGCGATGTGAGCCGACCGCGTACGGGGCCAACGGCAAGTTGCCGCCGCCGTAGCCGGTCAACCGCGTGTAATCGACGTACTTCAACAGGTTCGCGTAGGATGCGGTTACCCGGTAGGGATCGCGTGGGGCGGGCGGGAAATGATTGTCGGCTCCGGTGCCCGGCACGGTCACGCTGGCCGTCAGGTCGAAGCTATGTTGCTTGTCTTGTCCGCCGTCGTGGCACTGCACGCAATGGCGCTTCAGCACCGGCTGAACCACCCGGCGAAAATCCATCGCGATCGGGCCCCATGGCGGCGGCGTGATCTTCACCGGCGGTTGCCCGAGCGCGGCCACGCGGCGGTTGGGCGGGGCGGTGGTGTACGATTCGTGGCACCCGACGCACGTCACCCTCTCGCCCGGCTGCACGTTCATGTAGCTCCGCATCCGGCGGACGTCCATGTAGTTCTCGTCGAGCGCCTCGAAGAAGACCGGCACGCCGGCGGGCAACTCGAAACAAGCCGAACCGTCGTCGGCCACCGGCACCGTGCCGAGGATCCGC
>JABMRB010000759.1 GCA_013202865.1 Candidatus Nealsoniibacteriota bacterium
GAATATACCTGGGGCCCCCAACAAACGTGCCCCCCGGGTGTATTCACCCGGGGCCCTCAATGAACGTGCCCCCGGGTGTGTTCACCCGGGGCTAAATGGTGGCTTAGGTCTCTTGAAGTAGCTTCGTAACGAGTTTGCGCATTTCCTCATCCGCGTCCGGCTGGACACCACGCCAAACCTGGCGAATGCGCCCGCGGCGGTCGATGATTACCGTGGCGGGATAGCTGCGGAGTCCGACGGCCCGGTCGATCGCCTCATGCGTTACCCTCTTCGGGTCGGCGTATGCCGGCAGGCGTACCTGGAGCTTCGCTAGAGCCGAATCGGTCTGCTGGCGAAGGACGACCGGCTCCGGCGTATTGTGGTCGCACGAGATTGCCAGGAAGCGAAATCCTCCTTCGGTACGAAACGTTTCTTCCACCGCGGCCAACTTAGGCAGAGTCTCATGCGACAGTTCGGACCACGGCTGCCAGAAGTGGAGCAACACCACGCGGCCAGCCAGATCGGCCAGCGCGACCGGTCGGCCGTCTTTGTCCAAGGATTCCAACTCCAGTGCCGAGAGCGTGTTGCCCGGCCCCGACTGGCCGCCCTCTCCGCCGGCGAACGGGCGAAACCGAACCAGCACGAAGAAACACAGCACGAGCAACGCCACGACGGTCCAATTGCTCCACTCGGATTTCTTGTCGAACCGCCCGCCGTCCTCGACCCTGTGCGTGCGATGCACGGCCTGTTCGGTCAGCCGGTGTACTTTCTCCGCAACCCGGGCGGTCACCCGGGTCATCACGTCAGTTTCTGCCGTTTCGAGCATGGGATGGTCTCCCGGTCTGTTCCTGTTAAGCTACTACCTATATTATTGGTTACGAAAGGCCTTCGGTCGCGGATTTGTGCAGCCATATTGGGGGGGCTTGGCGATTGACGCTTGCGGCTTTGCAGTGCATCCAAAGCCATCCACCCCCCCGAATGCAGTCGGGGGGCGTTTCAAGTTACTACCCACTACCCACTGCTTTCTCCCCCATGCCCTACGAAGTCGAACAGAAATTCCCTGTTGCTGATCTGGTTGCGTTGGAGCAACGCCTGTGTGCGGGTGGGGCGACGATCTCCGAGCCGCAGACGGAGCTGGATCTCTACTTTGCCCATCCCGGCCGCAATTACGCAGAAACGGACGAGGCCCTGCGGATCCGCCGCAGGGGGCGGTCGAGTTTCGTCACGTACAAGGGCCCCAAGCTCGACCGGACGACCAAGACACGCCAGGAGATCGACCTGCCGCTGCCGCAGGACGAGGGCACGGCCGAGAAGTGGATTGGGCTGCTCGAGGCGCTCGGTTTCACGCCCGTGGGCGAAGTTCGCAAGTCGCGTCGCAAGGCCCACGTTGCCTGGCAGGACCGTCGCGTGGAGTGCTCGCTCGACGAAGTTGACGACCTCGGGACGTTCGTCGAGCTGGAGTTGGTCGTCGAGGCAGACCAGCTCGAGCCGGCCAAGGCGTGTATTGCGTCGTTGGCTTTCGAGTTGGGACTCGCCGAGAGCGAGCGGCGGAGTTACTTGGAGTTGCTGTTGGGTCGTTCGTAGTACCGCATTTATGCGGTCCGCAGCGATCGAACCCGATGAATCGGGTTACTACGAACCAAAACGCCCCGGTGGCCCGTACGGTGCCGGTCGGCTATACTCGCTTCTATGCAGCCTCCCGCTAACGATGCCCCACCGCCGCAAGGCACGCCTTCTCCTTCGCACTGGCCGGCCCGCCCGGAGATCGAGTCGCACCAGTCGCGGAATCTGTTGGTGTTGGCCGTCCATCAGATCGTCTTCCGTATCGGTTGGGTCTTCAAGACCGAGAGCGTGATTATGCCGGCGTTTCTCGATCTGGTGGCCGGGCCGGGTTGCGGTTGGCTGCGGGGGTGGATGCCGACGCTCAACCGCTTCGGCCAGAACGTCACACCGGTCTTCTTTGCCGAGCGATTGCGAGCAGCACGCCTGAAGAAGCGTGGCCTGGCCGCCTATGTGATGCTGATGAGCCTCCCGCTGGGCGTGCTGGCGGTGGCGTGGCTGACGTTCGCCCGGCAGAGGCCGACGTCGATGATTTGGCTGTTCCTTGTGCTCTACTTCGTCTTTTTCGTGTTCAACGGTCTGTACCACGTCTCGTTCGGCACAACGCAAGGGAAGTTGATCCGGCCGACGCGTCGCGGACGGCTGTTGCTGGTTTCGACCGCACTGGGTACGATCCCCGCCATGGCGGCCGTCTGCTGGCTGTTGCCCAATTGGCTCAGCGCGCCCGATGGAGGGTTCGGATACATTTTCGGTTGGGCGGCCGGGTGCATCTTCCTTTCCGGGCTGATCGTCCTGGCCGTGTCGGAACCGCCGGACGACGGCCCGACGGCGCCGCGTCGAATCGGCCCTAAGCACACCTGGCTCGCAATCCGCCGGGCACTGAGCGACACACGGCACGTGTTGCGGCGCGACGGCAACCTGCGACGGCTGGGGTTGGTGGCACCGTTGTTCGGTTGCAGTTTGATCGTCTTTCCTCACTACCAGGCCCTGGCCTTGCAGGGGTTGGGCAACAACCTTCCGCGGCTGATGGTCTTCGTGATCGTGCAGAACGCGGCCGTGGGTGGCTACAGTCTGTTGGTGGGACCGTTGGCCGACGCCTGGGGTAACCGCTTGACGCTGCGGGTGTTGATCTTCGGCTCGGCGGTTGCTCCGCTGCTTGCGATCGGCTTGGCCCACAGCGGCGACCTGGGGGCGAACCTCTACTGGCTGGTCTTCATTCCGCTGGGTGTGACGCCCCTGGTGCTGCGGATCCTGATCAACTACACGTTGGAAGTTTGCCAGCCGGACGAGCACCCGCGATACGTCAGCACGGTGAACCTCTGCCTGGCGGCACCGTTTGTGTTTTCGCCGGTAGTCGGTTGGCTGGTCGATGTGGCCGGTTTCGAGGTGGGCGGTTTCGAGGTAGCCGGTTGCGAGGTGGTTTTCCTCGCGGCGGCCTGCCTGATATTGCTGGGCGGCTGCTTGACGTTCCGGCTCGACGAGCCCCGCCACGCCGTCGGGGGTGGCGAGATCGAGGCAGCCGGCCCCACCAACGGGGATTGAGACACCTTGCCCTCATCGCCGACGCCGAGAATAATAGGATGATAGCCGGCCCGCAACGCGGGGCGGGCATTGGTCGGTACATTTGTGGAGTTTTCGCGTACATTCCCCGCGGCGCGTTGCCCTCGGCTATGATCCGCCACTCACGATCCCCTACCCCCAACCCACTACTTCCCCATGCCCACCATAAAACTCCTGCTCTGCGAGATCGGTTACCGTAAATTAAACTTCGCGCTGAGCCTGTTTGCCATGATGGGAGCGGCCGTCTTGTTCGTGGTCGGGCCGATGTTGATCGAGGGATACTCCCAGGCGACCGAGACGGAACTGGAAGTGTTGGAGGATCGGGTCGTCGAATCGGCCGGGGAACTGGCGCTGGCTGAGAAGGAAGCCGCGGAAGCACTCAAACTGGCCGAGGCCGAGGCCGCCGCGGAACTTTTTCAACTGGAGGATCAGACCCGCCTGATCATGATCGACTTGGGGTTCAACCTGTCGGTGCTGCATAAAGACGCCGACACGGTCGAGTTTCTCTTGACCGGCCGCGTCACCCACGCGATGCCGCAGGACTGGATCGACACGCTGGCCGCCGACCCGGGCCTGACGATGGTTACGCATCTGGTGGCCACGCTCAACGGCGAGATCGAATTCGACGGCAAGAAAGTCCGCCTGCGGGGCTACCGGGCCGAGACGCCGCAGCCGCACAAGCCTAAGACGAAATTCGCCCAGAAAGTAATGATGAAGAAGACACCGATGGGCTACGATATCAAGCCGGGTACCGCGCAGATCGGCTACGCACTGGGTCAAGGCCGCAAGGTGGGGGAGACGATCGAGGTGGACGGGCGGCAGTACACGATCGCCACTATCTTGACCGAGAAGGGTAGCGTCGAGGACGTCACAATGGCGATGCACCTGAGCGACGCCCAAGAGTTGCTCGACCAGCCCGGCGTGATCAACCAGATCATGGCGTTGGAATGCAAGTGTGCAATGGCCGACCTGCCCAAGATTCGGGCCCAGATCGGCGACGCATTGCCCGAGACCCACGTGATCCGCGACATGTCCAAGGCGAACGCCCGGCTGAGCCAGCGGACGATGGTCCGAGAGCGACACGACCGGCTGATCGCCCAGCAGCAGGCCGAGCACCGGCGGATTATCGCCGCGCAGCAGAAGGCGCTGGAGGAGCGCGAGGATGCGCTGAAGCACACGGGCGGGCAGCGCGAGAAGATTCAATCGCTGATGGGTACGCTCTCCGCCGCGATCACGCCGCTGGTCGTGTTGGTTTCGGCCGTCTGGGTGGGACTGCTGGCATTGAGCAACGTCCGCGAGCGCCGGGTCGAGATCGGCATCCTCCGGGCGATCGGCAAGGGCTCCGGCTCGATCGCCACGTTGTTCCTCGGCAAGGCCGTGCTGCTGGGGTTGCTCGGTGCAACGATCGGATGCGTGGCGGGCGTGGCGACGGTCGGTTGGCTGGTGCCGCGAATGCTCGACGTGCCGACCGATTTCGCAACCAGCTACCTGGGCAACCATTACCTCGTCCCGCTGCTGGCCCTGCTCGGCGCGCCGCTGCTGGCCGCGGCCGCCAGTTACCTACCGACGCTATCGGCGTTATCGCAAGACCCGGCCGTAGTGTTGCGCGACCGGTAGCCGCCGTTCGTAGTGACCCGATTCATCGGGTTGAACCATCGTCCAACCGCATGAATGCGGTCACTACGAACCTGCCTTCCCTTCTTCATCCGCTGGCGGCTCCTTTCCGAACTCGGCCCACAGCCGCGCCAGAATCGTGCCGGTGAACATGCATCCGAAGGTATAGATGACCGGAGGAATCACGGCCACGGAATCATCGCCGAAGAGTTTCCCAGCCATCACGGTCCCGAGTCCGGCGTTCTGCATGCCGACCTCCAACGTCAGGGCTCGGCGCATCGCAGGCGGTAATCGCATTGCCAGGCTGCCCGCCGCCCCGGCAAGATAGCCGCAGAGGTTCAGTGCCAACAGGGCGACGCCGACCGCCGCGGTCATCTCCGGGAGCTTGTCGCGGTGTACGCCGATCACGCCGGCGATGATCCAGAGGATCGTCAAGTTGGCTACCGTCGGCGCAATCCGTTTGGCCGTCCGTTGCCACACGCTCAGGTATCGCGACAAGAGATGTCCCGTAATCACGGGAAACACAACCATCCAGAGCAGGGGCCAACAGACTTTCCAGAAGGCAATATCGACTTCCTGGCTCAGGATGCACAGCAGGAGAAAGGGAACCACCAGCGGCGAGAGCAACGTGGCGGAGGTAGTCAAGCTGACCGAGTAACTCACGTTGCCGCGGGCGACCAGGGTCAACACGTTCGAGGCCATGGCCCCGGGAACGGTCCCGACCATCACCACGCCGATCAACCAGCCGCCCTCCAGGCCGGCCAGTCGGGCAAATCCATAGGCCAGCAGCGGCATCGCCGCATATTGCACCGCCGTTCCGCCCAGCACCATCGGCCAGCGACCGGCTACCTGCCGAACCTCATCCCGCGGCAGCAGCGACCCGATGGCCAGCATCGTCACGGCGAAAACGTAGGCCTTGTACGGATCGGCCGCGACGAACGGGTCCGCAACGCCGCCCAAAGCAACAGGCCAGAAGTACGCCATCAGGCCCAACAGCGTCAACCAAAGCAGCAGGAGTCGTTCGAACATGGCGGTTGGCTCAGCGAGAGTGGGCGCCTTTGGATTGCGGTGGTTTGCTACCGCGGAACTGCACTTTCACCCGGTCCGGCAATCTGCGATACTTTTGGACCGGTTACAGTATCGCTCGGCTACAGTATCACGGCCAACGGCCGCCGCTGCAATGGCGGAAAACGTCCCGGGAGGAAGGAACCATCATGCCCGACTCGAACATGCCCGACTCGAACATGCCTGGCTCGAAACCGTTGCGGATCTTCTTCTCCGTCGGCGAACCCAGCGGCGACCTGCACGGGGCCAACTTGATCCGGCAACTGGCCGACCGTTGCGAGAACTTCGAGGCGGTCGGCTACGGCGGCCCCGAGATGCGCGACGCCGGCTGCCGGCTGCACGCCGATCTGACCACCCTGGCCGTGATGTGGTTCGCCCGGGCGCTGCTGAACCTGCACAAGTTCTGGGGCCTCGTCGGCCGGGCCGACCGCTACTTCCGCCACCATCAGGTGGACGCCGTCGTGCTGATCGATTACCCGGGCTTCAATTGGTGGATTGCACGCCGGGCCAAGGTACACGGAATCCCCGTCTTCTATTACACGCCGCCGCAGATATGGTC
>JABMRB010000083.1 GCA_013202865.1 Candidatus Nealsoniibacteriota bacterium
CTTTGAAAACGAATCGCTTTACCGCCGGGCGCTGGCGTTACAGAAAGAGGGCGATATCGCCGGCGCACGCAAAGCGATCGGGCAAACCGACGTCCCGGCCGTCATCCGCCGCTACGCCGACACGTCGCAATTGCTGGGCATCTCGCGCGGCGAGCAGGGTTTGATCGTCTCGCTGAACCTGCGGTGGCTGACGCACTACATCTGCCTCAAGCAGCAGCTTGCCATGGAACCGATCCGCATCAACTTCGCCCCCACTTCGCACGATCTATTGGCGCAGAGTCGCGGGCGATTCACCTATTTCATCGACCGTAGCGATCGTCTATGGGACGTGCGTGGCCAGTACGAGACCAAGGCCCCGGCCTACGGCGATCTGGCAGGACGCGTCGCCGATCCGCCGCCCGAAACGGACGATCTCTGGGCGGTGCGCCAATCCGGCATCGAATCGGACCAGCCCCTTGGCTTGATCGTCTCCCCTTTAATGAATCACAAGAACCACAAGACACTGCCCGGCCGCTACCGTCTCACCCTTCTGTTCGGCAAGAACATCCACCCGCTCGACGCCACGCTACACATCCCCGGCCGAGCTGAGCCCATCACCGAGAAGATCACCCCGAGTCAAACGGCCCCCAGCAAGACATTCAACCTCCAGTTATCCGAGCCGGGCACCATACAAGTGCTCCTAACGCCGACCGAAGGCAAGCTACAAATCAGCGGCCTGATGCTCGAACCGATTGAAGAATAGGACAAGAAAAGAGTAGACTGAAAGGTGGAAACAAGATCGATAATAGATTCAAAGCTAAGCTGACGGAATCGACTGAGTTTGTCATTACTTGCCAAATCGGAAAGTTATTGTTCGGCCGCCTCTTAGCATCACTTGCCCCACTGGAACAACCACTCGTAGAACGCCGCATCCGAATAGGTCGCCCTAGCAATCCCATGACCCAGCTCCGGATAAACAGTTAGCTTCACATTCTTACCGCCGTTGTCCTTAATCGCCTTGACCATCCGCTCCGAACGATCCGTTGGCACGACGGTGTCTTTGCCGCCGTGAAACGCCCAGAGCGGTACGGTTGACAGGCTCTTCGCCCACTTGTCGAAATCGGGCGTAATGTCTTTCGGGCCGCCTTGGCCCAGGCCGCCGCAGAGCGGAGCCACCGCGGCGAAGTGCTCGGGATTCGATGCGGCCCACATCCAGGTGCCGTATCCGCCCATGCTGGTGCCGGTCAGGTAGATCCGGTCTTCATCGACCGGCAGTGTGGCCTTGAGGTGCTTCAGCCAGACGTTCAGATCGGCGGCCAGCCAGGTGCCTCGGACGCCTTCTGTCTTCCTGAAGCATTGCGGCGCAACAACGATCATCGGCTCCTTGCCCTTGGTTTGAACGTAACGCACAATCGCAGCCGTGTTGCCCTTGATTCGGTTAATGTCAGTACCCACACCCCCGCCGCCATGCAAGTAGATGACCAGCGGTAACTTGGCAGACTCCTTGACGTCTTTGGGGGAGTAGACCAGGTAGTCGGGATTAAAGGAGCGCGTCTTCGCCGCGAGCGCCGCGGGCAGCGTGGCAATCTTCGTGTCGAGTGGGTGCTGAGCTTGAAGCATCGAGGGAAGAAGGAGCGTTGAGAAAATGGCGATGACTTTCATGGGGGACGACTCCTGAGTACTTGTTTGCGGTAATCGTTGATCTCACGGCGGGTCAGCGTGAACTAGAGATTCTCTTGAGAAACGCCTTATCCTCGTCGCTCAACTTCTCGAGTGGCACGGGTATCTCTTCGCCGGTGTCTTTTCTGCGCAGCCGGACGACGCCGCCGACGCGCTTAACGAACGCCGCCTCCACTCGAAACCGCCCGTTGGCACTCGTCCAGACGCGATACTCGAGTTGCGGCGCCGGCTGATCGGGGGCCGGGCTCTCTGTTGCGTGCTCGGGCGGCTCTTCCTGGTGGCTCGCAAGTCCCTTGGCCGCGCGGTCGAACTGCTGCTTGAACCACGCGTCGCGCTTCGGGCGGTAGGCCGTGTCGGCTTCGGCGTCCAGTGCGAAGACGAGCTTGTTTGGCAGGTCGACCTTCTCGGTTTGAAAGACTTTCTGGTCGCTTCCGGCAGCGAATGCTTTGATCGCCTCCCGCATGCGACGGTCTTCGCCGATCGTCCACAGGGCGTCTCGCTTGATTGAGTGTTTGAAGTGCTTGCCCAGCGCCTCCTCGGCGTCGGCATCGGGCAGGCTGTCGGGCAACTTGAGACTGGGGTACCGGGAGGGGTCGTTGAGGATCTCCATCATCATCATCGTGCAGGGGGCGCGGCGCGAGCCGGCCGTGGGGCTCTTGCCCCAATTGTCGTAGTAGAACGCGGCAAAGTAGATATGCATTGCATAGCGCCGACCGGGCGGCGTGCTGTAGTACAGTGCCGCAAGGTTCGAGCGGTAGGACATATAGCGGTTCAGACGCAGCTTGTCGCGGTCGTTCATTTGCGCCAGCGTCTGCAAAGGGAGCGCCGTGTACATCTGCGCCGTCGCCAAGTTCGCCCAGATGCCTACGCACGCCTGATCGCCGGCCAGGAATCCGTACTCCCCCTTGTCCGTGCTGTCCATTTCCTCGGGTTTCCACGAGACGGTGAGCGTTACGCCGCGCTGGCCCGACTTCATTTGCACCCCACCCTTACCTGCCGGATCATACATGGCACCGAACGTCTTGCCCCACAGCGCCGGACGAAAGGGGCCCTTCGCGCCGCCCTTACAGAGTGCCCACCATGCGGGCCGGCACTCGGCCACCGCCTTGCGGACGTATGCGACGTCGGCCTTCTGCTCGGGCGTCATGTCCGCAAGCTTTGGCGTCGCCCCGTCAAGCAGCTTCGTGAGGTCGTCAAAGCGCCCGGTCATGTAGGCCTCGGTGACCTCGGTATGAAAGTCGGCGGCTTCGGCGGCAGCGGACAACGCGGCAAGGACGGCAAGGACGGCAAGGACGGCAAGGACCGCGAGGGCGGTGCTTAGAGCGAGGCGGTTCACGGTAGTCTCCTGAGTGGGATTGGAGTCAGGGAGTGTGCTCTGCCCACGAATACTCTCCCCCCGAATGCGGAACACTCGAATACTACGTCTGCGGGAACAGAATCGGCCTGAGAAGTGTTGTCATTCGGGTTAGCTCATTGGCGTTGTGGGACAAGAGATCGTGATTCCACACGTCTCTAGTTCCGTCGTAACACTCGCTCGCAAGTTTGCCTCCGACATCTTCCTTGCTGCCAAGATCGGCTCGCCGCAATTCCTCTGGTTCTGACCACACACCAATGACGAAGACTCGTTCTGCCAAGTCTTTGGGGATATCCTTGGTCATCTCATCGAAACGGGCTGAGTCCCTATCGAAGTCAACGAGCAAGATCATGTAGCGTTTCGCGTATCTTTTCATCGCGATCACGTGGTTCGACAAGAACGTGTCCCGAACTTTCGCCCACCCTCCTGCACAAGGTAACACCTGAATAGCGCGAGCGTCGAGTGCTGCATGGAGTTTGAAACCGTTTGTGATTTCGACGTTCGCATTATCCTCGGACAATACGAGCACGTGCGGAGCATATTTGTTCGCACTCATATTTCGACATCGCCCCGGATCAGCGCGTCAACCAGATTGCCGTTGACAGTCACCTCGGCGAGCGACTTAACGCGCGTTGGTTCCATGTGGCTGTGCCGGTCCAATAGAAACGTGTTCTCCGCGGAGAATTGGCGTATCGCTTCAGGATTGTGTGCCGCAACCAGGAGTTGGCCACCCGATTGAAACGAACGACGAAGAGCCATGGCAAATTGCCCCGCCTCCTCAAGTGAAATAAAGTTATCGGGTTCGTCCCAAAAACAGAAAATCGGCCCGTACGCCTCGTTCGATGCAAACACTACGGCGCAAATAAAGAAACACTTTTCGCCGTCCGAGAGATCTTCAAACGCCAGGTTCAGCGATGCGCCATCCTGCTCAAACTGCACAGATAAGCTGCGCGAGTCCTTGCCTATGATCGGGTTCTTAATATCCTTGAAGTCGGGCATGACCTGCCGAATGAACTCGTCAATAGTCGAATAAGCTGCAGGTGAATGCGCGAGGAGCCCCGTGAACCATTCCCCAAAGTTCGAGCACTCCTTGTCCGGCATAAGCGTGTCGCCCGTGGAATCTCCCGAAATCTGGCTTGGAATCGGTGCCAGAATAAGCATCCTGGCAAGCCAGTTCTTGAAGATGAAAAGCGGGTCCGATTCGGAGCGCTCTTGAATTAGCGGTAATGCCACCAAGTGCCAATCCACTATGAACTGTGCGTCAGTTGAAGACGTTTTGGAGAGAGTGACTTGGGCAGTGTCTCGAGCGAAGATGTCGACGCCGCCTCGAGACAGTCGTTCTTCCGCGACTCTCATCTCTTTGAAGCCCTGCGGCAATTCCAACGCGAGGACATAGCGGTAGATCTCATCGTGTATGAGGACTTCGAGCTCAAAACGGATGGGCACGTCTGACCGGCCACGCGTCAAGTCTTCTGTACGGACGAGGTCGCCAACTCGGTTCGTACCGCGAGCAATACGCTGGAGGACCTGCAAGGCCGCTCCAACCGTGGACTTGCCGGTGCCGTTTCTGCCAATCAACAGGGATGACGCCCTCTTTGAAATTGGGAGTTCAAAATTCTCCAGGCATCTATAGTTGTTTATGTATAGTCGTTGGATCATGTGGCCTATTCCAGCACGGCTGAGGGACATCCGAGAAATTGGTAGCGATTGTTCGCACTCGGTCGCGATAGAGTAGCAGGATACCTTCTCCTCGAACGTATGATACTCTCAGTGTAGTCTTGAATGGTTGCCTACTCAACCCCAGGCGCCGTGCGCCCGATCGTGTCAGATTTTTCCAGTCGGCGTGGATAGGTTGTTGGGCGATAGCACCATGAACAGAATCCAAATGACATGCGACCTGAGTTGATGCGGATGAAGTGGAATGCCATCGGGCTATTACTGCCCCCCTGCGGGGGGTGCGTTGCGAGCAATTCGACTGAACACGGATTTCGACGTTGCCACGGCCGCAGGCGACTGCCCTTCTCCACCCGGACTGCTGGTGATGCAAGGAGCAAGAACAAAGCGAGCCGCGGGGCTTGCCCCCGCGCCCGGCGCCCCACATCCCCGTTGCCGCCAGCCAAGAGAAACTTCACGCCAACTCACAAACCTCTTGTTGCTGTGCAACCCCGACACATTTTCCGAAATAGCGTAAGAAGTGGCAACGCTTATTGCGGAAAAGTGTCGGGGCCA
>JABMRB010000760.1 GCA_013202865.1 Candidatus Nealsoniibacteriota bacterium
CCGTTTGCATCATCACCTACAAAACCGCCCCGGCAACCCATTTCGCCCCAACGCACGCCACGTTCCCCCCAGTAAACACCAACGCCAGCTAAAAAAGTGCGTTCCTGCACCCCGGCGTACATCAGGGATTTCGCCGTCCGACTATTGGACCACTTCGACCGCAAAGCGGTGGAGTGGCGAACAATGCCCGATCGTCAATTGTTCGGGGGGGCTTGTTTCGGGTGGGTGAATGTTGTAGAATTATATAATGTGCCAGCACGAGAGAACTGCATTGCCCCACTCTCTGGTGGGGCCAGTTTGGTGACGCAACGGAGCGAGAAGATGGTCAGCCCAGTGCGGAATGCCGATGGCAACGCAACCGTGGTGGGGTCCTTATCTCTCGATCCTGCAATTCTGCCGACGTACTGCAGCAATCCGGCACCTGCCGGATGATCGGCCCGGACCGGGTGCTCGTGTCGAGTACCGCCGGACATGGGGGCCTCCCGTGTGAAACGGGATTCTTCGGCGCGCAGTGAAGCTGCGTCTCGCCCGGCGAGATGGCTATTGTGTTGTCCCGCGAACCATCTAGTGTGTGTAACCATGGGCTCGCCCGACGGCCGGCCCGCAACGACAAGGAGACCGAGTATGGGAAAGAAATTGTGGACGTGCGGCGCGGCGGCGATGGTGCTGCTGTTGATCGGCCTGCCGGCCGGTGCCGCCGACAAGGCAGCCGTCTTCGACATGGAGGAAGTCTCCGTGTTCGATCAGGGCGGCGAGGACGGACCGAACACGATGATTCGGTTCGCCACCAGCGGGCAATCGGCCCGCTGCACCAAGGACCGCATCAAGGAAGTCAAGAAGTATCCTGAGTTCAAGTCCGACAACGCCATGTTCGGCACGGTGATCTTCGACCGCAACCAGATCGATCCGAACGCCGGAATCACGTTCCAGATGGCGATCGACGAGTCGGAAGGGACCGGCAAGGGCTTCGATCGGCTCTACTTCGACCTCAACGGCGACCTCGACCTGACCAACGACGAACCGGTCAAGCCGATGGCGGATCCCCCTAAGGGTATCCCCACGTCCGGCGTTGCCTTCGATTTCCTCAGCGTTGAATTCGAGGGGGTTGCTCCGCTGAAGATTCTGCCGCGCATCAGGCCGTCCGGTTCGACCCGGGCCTACGTCTACCTGACCGCGGCCGTTGCCCGACAGGGCAAGATCAAGATCGGCGAGGTCGAGTACAACGCCCTGCTGACGCAAGCCCGGGGAATCACCGGTCGGTTCGACCGGCCCGGCACCGGGTTGTTGCTGATGCCCGTCGACGGCGCCGCGGGCGCTCGACCGGTCGGAGGAGGCAGCTTGGGCTCGATGTTCGACGTCGACGGCACGCTCTTCCAGGTATCCGCTTCGCCCACGGGCGACAAGCTCACCGTCGGGCCGTTCCGCGGCGAGGGCGGCCTGCTGAAGGTTGCCGCGGGCGACCGCAAGAAGATCAAGAAGCTGGGAATCTCCGGCAGCCTCGTCTCGGCCGACGTGATGGTGCCGCTGGGCGACCGGATGGCTACGAAGAAGCGCAACAAGTACCGGATTCCCGTCGGCGATTACGCGCCTTCGTATCTGGCGGTGGACTTCGGCGATCTCACGATGAGCTTCTCGCGGAACTACTACGCCGAGGACGGCAGCCGCCCAACCAAGCCGAAGGCGGCCACGTGCAGCTTCAAGATCCGCAAGGACAAACCGTTCGTCGTGGATTTTGCCGATAAGCCGGCCATCCTGTTCAGCAGCCCGCCGAAAGAGCAGGCGATCAAACCCGGCAGCAGCGTTCGCGTCGGGGCGGTTATCGTCGAACCTAAGCTCGACCTGTTGTTGCGAGGTTTGCAGGACACCTCCAAGAAGATCAGCGAGCGAACCGTCACCGGGCCCGACGGAAAGAAGGTGACCATTCCGCAGTACGAATCGCTCGATCCGACGGTGGTGATCACCAACTCGGCCGGCAAGAAGGTGGCCGAGGGCAAGATGCCCTTTGGATGAGGCGGCCTTTGCGGGTACTTGTGGCAAGTACCAAAGGACCTCGAAATTTCCGGCGAGAAGGAAACCTTCACCGCAACGCTAACCTGCGACACCCGAGATCTCTACGGCAAGATCGAAGCCTCGCGAGAAATCGTGATCGAGGCACTGCCTAAGACCGAGTAGCGCCGAGCGTAACCACGACGTTTCAACCACGTCCGTGCGGCGGCCCCCCGTCGCACGGGCGTTTTTTTGTTGTCATCCCAGCGAGCCGCCGGGTTTACCCCGGCGCGATGAGAGCGCGGGGGCAAGCCCCGCGGCTCGCTTTGCGTTCTCTGTATTTTTCGACGGGTGGGTAGACAACGCTTCCCCGAGCGACTACGCTTACTTACTGGTTCCCGTCTAACTGCTTGTTTTGGAGAAGAGTTCATGAGTTCCAAGAGAATAATCCTCGCCGAGAACGACATCCCCACCGCCTGGTACAACCTCCAGGCCGACCTGCCCAAGCCCGTGCCGCCGCCGATGCACCCGGGCACGAAGCAGCCGCTGGGGCCGGAAGACCTCGCACCGATCTTTCCCATGAGCCTGATCGGTCAGGAGGTCAGTCAGGAGCGATGGATCGAGATCCCCGAGGCGGTCCGCCGCGTGTTGGCCCTCTGGCGGCCGTCGCCGTTGACCCGGGCGGATAACCTCGAAAAGGCACTGGGTACGCCCGCAAGGATCTACTTCAAAGATGAGAGCCACAGCCCCCCCGGTAGCCACAAGCCCAATACGGCAGTGGCCCAGGCCTACTACAACAAGGAGGCCGGCATCAACCGGCTGACCACCGAGACCGGGGCCGGGCAGTGGGGCAGCGCGCTGTCGTTCGCCTGCAAGCACTTCGACATGGAGTGCAAGGTCTTCATGGTTAAGGTTAGCTACCAGCAGAAGCCCTACCGCCGCTCGATGATGCAGGTCTGGGGCGGCAGCGTAGTGGCCAGCCCGTCCGACCAAACCGAGGCCGGACGCAAGGTGCTCGCCGCCGATCCCGATTGCCCGGGCAGCCTGGGGATAGCCATCAGCGAGGCGGTCGAGGCGGCCGTCAGCGAGGAGGACGTCAAGTACAGCCTCGGCAGCGTACTCAATCACGTGATGTTGCACCAGACGATCATCGGCCTGGAGGCGGAAAAGCAGTTCGAGTTGGCCGAGGATTATCCCGACGTGGTGATCGGCTGCTGCGGCGGCGGGAGCAACTTCGCCGGGCTGGCGTTTCCCTTCATGCGGCACAAGATCG
>JABMRB010000761.1 GCA_013202865.1 Candidatus Nealsoniibacteriota bacterium
AGCGAGGGACGCTGTGCCGCTTCTTCCCGCACCGCTGGACACAACGCAACGTAGCGATGCGAACGCCTTGCGAACTCTGGTGATCAGGCGGGCGAGCAATCCCAGGTCGCGCAACAGGCCCGGCCCGCAGGTCACGTGGCACGGCGGCGAGCTTTCCAGGAGTTCGACAAACCGCTTCGGTCGTTCCTCCATCCACTCGGGCTGAATCAGCAGGGTGGGGCGGCGGTTCCAGACGGCGTGCAACACGTTGCGAACACCCATCGAATGAGAAAGGGTCGGGCAGATCGAGCTGCCACCGGTCAACGCCTCGTCCATTAGCCCCGCCGCCAGCCACGACTGGGCGACGGTCAGCAGGGCGTATTCCGTGTAGCGGACCAGCTTCGGCTCGCCGGTGGATCCGGAGGTGCTCAGCACGAGCACTTCCCGCGAGACGTCCTTGGCCGGCGGCTCCGGGTCCGCCGTCAGAGCGATCGGGGCCGAGAGGTTCAAGTCCGTTTCGATACAATACGCCTGCACGTTCGACTGGCTGCACGCCTTGCGCAGCAGCCGGTCGACGTGGCCGACTTCCTCGTGGTTTACGAGAAGTCCGTCGGCCGCACACCAGAGCAAGCCGCGGCTGGACGTAACCGAGAGCATTTTTGAAAGCGTATCGCGATCGAACGTCATCGGCAGCACGACGCGAATTCCCACGGCCGTCAAGGCGATCAGGGCGACGGCTATCGGGACCTCGGACGTCCGCGGCAGCCGCACCATCGACAGCGTGTCGCCGGGGCGTAGCCCCGTTTGTCGGCACCATCGCTGCGCATGGACGGCCGCGGCTCGCAGATCGGCCAGCGTCACCCTCAACGGCCCCGATTCGGTCGCCCCGACGAGCACCGCCAGTTCATCGGCCGGCTCATCGGTCTCAGCGAAGAGCATCTCCCAGAGCGACCCGTAGCGATACTCCTGAACCGGCGGCAGCCGTGTCGGGCAGCGTAGTATCCAGTCGAATTCGTCGTCAATCGGCACAGCGTTATCCATGGAGAACTGTAGGTCAGGGCTTGCCCTGACAGCATCAGGCGGGGACCGGCGTGGGCAAGCCCTGGCACCATCGAGAGGGGACCGGCGCGCCCACTTTTCTTGTCGGGTTTCTTGTTAGCTTTTCTTGTCAGGGCAAGCCCTGACTACCGCAATTGTAACACACTTTGCCCCCCTGCGTCTATGATGGCCGATGGCGGCAACGCCGGTCGCTCGCTACAATCAAGGATCGCTGCAAAGTTCCCCGCCCCCGAGAAAGACAAACCTTGAGAAAAACAGGCACAGTAAAGCCTGACACCTGATTGCTGAAAGCTGACACCTGATACCTGGCGGCCTGCCGCTTACCGTTTGAGCAAAGGAAGAGAATCATGAGCAGATCTTGGATCGGCGTTGCGTTGGCGGCGTGTTTCATCGAGTTCGTACTCGCCTTGCCGGCGACTTCGGCCCAACCACCTGACAGCACGGCACGATATACCCTCTGGTACCAAGCCCCGGCAGAAAACTGGGAGAAGCAGGCACTGCCGATCGGCAACGGCCGGCTAGGAGGCATGATCTTCGGCGGAGTGGATAAGGAGCATATCCAATTCAACGAAGACACGCTGTGGATCGGCGACGAAAAGGACACCGGCGCATACCAAACGTTCGGCGACCTCCACGTCGAATTCGATGATGCCCAGGCGTCCGCGACGTCGCAGTCGTACCGGCGGAAGCTGGACATCGGCCGCGCGGTCCACGAGATTCGCTACTCCCGGGCGGGCACTGCTTACCGGCGGACGTATTTCGCCAGCCAACCCGCGCAGGTAATGGTCCTCCAATTCGCGGCAGACAAGAAGGCGGCGTACTCGGGCACCATCATGCTCACCGACGGACACGAGGCGAAGGCCGTAGCCCGGGGCAACAAGATCACCACCACCGGATCGCTGACCAAGTACGTCTACTCGGGCGGAAGCTCCCGGGGGCGGACGCAAACGTACGGGATCACCTTGGACTACGAGGCCCAACTCGTCGTGCTCCACGAAGGCGGCACGCTGGAGGCCTCCGAGGGCGGCATCCGCTTCACGGACTGCGACGGTCTCACGCTGCTGCTTGCCGCGGGAACCAATTATCTCAACCAGCGCGAGAAAGGGTGGAAGGGAGCGCATCCCCACGAGCGTATCGCCGCCCAACTGGCGGCCGCGTCGAAGAGATCGTTCGATGAGCTGCTCGCCGAGCACGTGGAAGACTACCAAGGCCTGTTCGACCGTTGCGCCGTGGATTGGGGCGAAACCCCCGACGCAATCCGCGGACTGCCTACCGACGAGCGTCTGGACGCTTACAAGAACGGCGGGCAGGATCCGGACCTGGAAGAACTGCTATTCCAGTACGCACGGTACATGATGATCAGTTGTTCGCGGCCCGGCTGCCTGCCGGCCAACTTGCAGGGGATGTGGAACCGCAGCAACCGCCCACCCTGGCGAAGCGACTACCACACCGACGTCAACATCCAGATGAACTACTGGTTTGTTGACGCGGCCAACATTTCGGAATGCTTCGAACCTCTGGGCGAGTGGTTCTACTCGATCCGTGGAGTCCGCCGCGATGAAACGAAGGAGACGTTCAAGACGCGAGGCTGGATCACGCACGCCGAAAACGGGATCTTCGGCGGGTCCACCTGGAAATGGTCCAAGGGCGACGCCGCCTGGGTCGCCCAGAACCTGTGGGACCACTACGCCTTCACCCGCGACAAGGAGTATCTCCGCACGCGTGCCTACCCGATCATGAAGGATCTGTGCGAGTTCTGGGAAGATCATCTCAAGGAACTCCCCGACGGAACGCTGGTTTCCCCCGACGGTTTCTCACCCGAGCACGGACCGCAGGAAGACGGCGTTTCGTTCGATCAGCAGTTGGTGTGGGACTTGCTGACCAACACGATCGAAGCCTCGGAAGCCCTGGGCGTAGATGAGCCGTTTCGCGGGAAGATCGCTTCCATGCGCCAGCGGTTGCTCGGCCCCAAGATCGGCCGCTGGGGCCAATTGCAAGAATGGATGGTCGATCGCGATGACCCCAAGGACCAGCACCGGCACCTCTCGCACATGATTGCCGTGCATCCCGGGCGGCAGATCTCGCCGCTCATGACGCCCGAACTGGCCGAGGCCGCCAAGGTATCGATGAACGCTCGCGGCGACGCATCCACGGGCTGGAGTCGGGCGTGGAAGATCAGTATATGGGCCCGCCTTCACGACGGCAATCGCACGTACAAGATCCTCAGCAGCATGCTCAGGAGTATGATCTATAGCAACCTGTTCAACACGCATCCGCCGTTTCAGATTGACGGCAATTTCGGCTACGCCGCCGGCGTATGCGAAATGCTGGTGCAATCCCATGCGGGCGAGATCCATCTGCTGCCCGCTCTGCCCGATGCCTGGCCCAACGGAAGCGTAAGAGGGATGCGCGCCCGTGGCGGCGTGGAGATCGACCTGACGTGGCGCGCCGGCAAAGCCACGACGGCCCTGCTCAAGGCGACCGCCGGTGGCAAGTACGTGCTTCGCGCGCCGAAAGGCCAACAGATCGACGGCCCGGATACGATCGAGCTACAACCGGGACAAACGTACGAATTGAGATTCAAGTGAGACCCTGCTTTCGAGAAAAGGGAATACCGATGAACGAGAATCATCCAGCGATTGGGAATCTACTTGGGGCCGTGGTGGTTGCCTTGGCTTTGGCGCTGCTGGTTCATACGCCGTTGGCTGCAAAGGAAGAGGCCAAGGCCGACCGCCCCAACGTGATTTTCGTCCTGACCGACGACCAGGGCTACGGCGACCTTTCCTGTCACGGCAACCCGGTGCTGAAGACGCCGTATCTTGACCGGCTCCATGGCCAGAGCATTCGTTTCACCGACTTCCACGTCTCGCCGATGTGTACGCCGACCCGCGGCGAACTTCTCACCGGCCAAGATGCGTTGCGCAACGGAGCCTATTGCGCGTGCTCGGGGCGAACGTTCATGCGGGAGGGAGTGGCGACGATGGCCGAGATCTTCGCCGAGGCGGGCTATCGCACCGGAATGTTCGGCAAGTGGCATCTCGGCGACAACCACCCCCATCGCCCGCAGGACCGCGGGTTTGAGGAAACGGTCTATCATCTGGGCTGGGGGATCACCTCGACGCCCGACTACTGGAATAACGACTATTTCGACGACTATTTTCGCCACAACGGCAAGATCGAGAAGTACGCCGGGTACTGCACCGACGTCTGGTTCAACGAAGCGACCAGATGGATCAAACAGTGCCACGAGAACCAGCAACCGTTCTTCGCCTACATCCCGACCAACGCGCCGCACGGTCCGTTCTACGTGCCCAATGAATACCGCGAGCCGTACAAGGACCAGGAGCACGGCGCCGCAAGTTTCTTCGGGATGATCGCCAACATCGACGAGAACATGGCGCGGCTCGATGCGATGCTCGAGAAGACCGGGCTAGCCGACAACACGATCCTGATCTTCATGACCGACAACGGCGGCACGGGTGGGATCAAGGTCTTCAACGCCGCCATGCGCGGTGCTAAGGGCAGCTACTATGAAGGAGGCCACCGGGTGCCCTTCTTCCTCCGCTGGCCCGGCGGCGGTCTGCGAAAGCCGGGCGACGTCGATGCACTCACACGCGGCCAGGACCTGCTACCGACGCTGATCGATCTTTGCGGCCTGGAGAAGCCCGCAAGTGCCGATTTCCACGGCGTCAGCCTCGCCCGGTTGCTCTACGGCAAGAGGCAACCGGAGTTGTCCGAGCGGATGCAGGTCGTTCAATACGGCGGTCTGGTCAACACCAACCCGCAGAAATGGGAGTCGGCCGTGTTGTGGAATCAGTGGCGACTGGTCCATGGCAAGGAACTCTACGACGTCAAAGCCGATCCGAGCCAGAAGAACGACGTGGCCGCTGCGCATCCGGACGTGGTCGAGAAGATGCGGACACACTACCGCCAGTGGTGGGCGAACGTGGAGCCGACGCTGACGGACTTCAGTGCGCTGAGCATCGGATCGGACCGGGAGAACCCGGCGTGTCTCACTTCGCTCGACTGGTTGGCCCCGACGTTGGTCATCGCCGCACAGCCGTTCGATGTGCGATTGCTGGGCAAGACCAAGGTGGTCGAGGGCTCCCTGCCGCTGGGACGCCCGCAGCCGACGTTGAACTGTCCGTGGTACGTCGAGGTCCGCCAGGATGGAGAGTACGAGATCTCACTGCGCCGCTGGCCCAAGGAAGCCGATGCCGCGATCACCGCGCCGCTGCCGCCGTATCAGGGCGTCGACGGTAGTTTTCCCGCAGGCCTGGCCGTGCCGGCCGCGAAAGCCCGCTTGAAGATCGCCGAGGTCGACGTCTCGAAGCCCGTGGGGCCAAACGACAAAGCCGCCGTTTTTCGCGTCAAGCTCACGGCCGGCAAGACGCATCTCAATACGTGGTTCTACGATGCCCACGGCAAGGAACTCTGCGGGGCGTTCTACGTCTACGTCCGCCGGATCTAGCAGCCACCCATCTCCCAGGAGCCCCCCTTTTTACGGGTCGCCATGCGAAACCCGCCTTGCGATCCACGGCACACCCCCCGGACGCATGGGACAGCCGGACATTGTCTTCTATTCGGCCGGTGGTCGTGACGATCTAGAGAAGAGGGGGGCAGCGATTCGGATCGGGTATGCGCCCCCGGACTTCCCGGCATGGTGCCGTCTTGAGTACAATAGATAGCAATGGGGGCTATTGCAGATGAATCGGTGTAGATGCATCGGAACAGACGCTCTCCGCCGGGGTTGAAGGACCTCAGGGGGCGGCTGCGCTGGCACCCGCGACCACAACATCCCCCCGACCGCCGGAACCGGACTTCCCACTGACCCAAACCAGGCACCGCCATGAGCGTGACGACCGAACCCAAACTGAGCGATGGAGCCGAGAGCCAGAGGTTGCGACTGGATGCTTCGGGCCGTCGTAGCGGCGAGGCCCCGGCAGACCCGTCGTCGAAAGGTGCTCTGCGAGCGAAGATCGTGTTGGGAGTGTTGGTGGCGATAGGCGTCGTGGTCGTGATCGTGGCGGTGGTCAGTCTGGCGGGCAGCTTCACAGGACCCGAGCAGGCCTTGGTCCTTGAGAAAGTCAAACGCGGCAATCTGGCAATCACCGTGACCGAGCGCGGCAATCTGGAGAGCCAGAACAACGTCAAGGTGATCTGCGAGGTGGACGACATCGAGGGCGATGGGATTCAGGGAACTCCAATTCTCATGATCGTTCCCAACGGTTCGTCGGTCAAGAAGGACGACGTCCTGGTGCAACTCGAGTCGGCCAAACACCAGGAGCGTCTGGATCGCCAGGTCCTGGCCACGGAAAAGGCCAAGTCCGAAGAGATCCAGTGGACGGCAAAATACGCGAACCAGATAACCCAGAACGCGACGGCCCTTGCGGCCGCCGAGTTGAAAATCAAGCTGGCAAAGCTGGAACTGGAGATGTACGAGGACCCGGAGAAGGGAACCTACCAACTCGAAGTCGAGACCATCAACCGGCTGATCGACGACATCAACAACCAGATCCTGGAGGCCCAGGCCAGCCTGGAACTGAAGAAGAACGATCTCCGCGGCATCGAGCGGCTATTCAAGTTGGGATACAAGGGCAAGAGCGATCTGGAACGCACGCAGTTGGAGTTCTTACAGGCCGAGAGTTCCTATTCGGCCCAACTCAACAAGCTAAAGACCCAGATGGCGACGCTGAAGAAGAAGGAGACGTACGAAAGGCAGATGGAGTTGCTGACCCTGCAAGGGGCCCAGCAGACGGCCAATCGCAACTACGAGCAGGTCATTGAGGACAACAAGGCCCTCTTGAAAACGGCCGAGGCCGCCAATGAAAATGCCACCGAGGCGCTCAAGAAAGAGCAGGAACGTCTCGAGCGGTATCAGAAGGGCCTCGACAACTGCACGATCCTTGCACCCACCGACGGCATGGTGGCTTACGCCACCGGCTCCAGTTGGAGGAGATCGGAGATACGCCAAGGGTCGGCCGTTACCCAGCGGCAGCATATCATCTCGTTGCCGAACCTCAAGAAGATGCAGGTCCAGACGGCGGTCCACGAATCGGTGCTCGACGAGGTCAAGGCCGGGCTGCCGGCGACCATTCGCGTCGACGCCTTCCCCGAGAAAAGCTACAAGGGCACCGTGCAGTCGGTGGCCGTCCTGCCCCAGCAGGGTGGACATTTCGGAATGGGCTCCGACACCAAGGTCTACAAGACGACCGTTACCGTCGACGAAGAGGTCCAACAGCTCAAGCCGGGGATGACCGCCGTGGTCGAGATCCACGTCGCCCACCTCAAAGACGTGCTGACCATCCAGGTGCAGGCGATCGTTCAGGTCGGGCGCAAGAGTTGGTGCTACGTCAAGCGTGGCGGTGCCGTCGAACGTTGCGAGGTCGAGCTCGGACGCACGAACACGAAGTTCATCGAGATCCGCAAGGGACTCGAAGCGGGCGACATGGTCGTGCTCAATCCGGAGGCCGTCATGGGCGAGGACGACCAAGAGGACCCGGCTGCTTCGGAGGAAGATTCCTCCCCGCCGGCCGAGGGTGAGGGCTCTCAAACGCGTCCCTCGAAGAGCCCCAGCGACGCACCATCGGAGGGCGCCGGTCGGCCGTCCGGTGCGGGACGACCCGAATTCAACGGCGAATCCGGCGGTGGTGCGGGTACCCGCCCGGCAGGATCGGCAAAGTCGCGCCCGGCAGGATCGGCAAAGTCGCGCCCGGCAGGATCGTCCCGATCGCGTCCGAGACCGGGCGGTGGGGCGCCACGGCCACAACCTTGATGACGGCCTACTCGTTCAGCAACCCACCCGCTACGGACTGACGCGACCATGCAGTTGTCTGCCGTGAAACTGGGCGTTCGCAATCTGCTGCTGCACAAGCTGCGCAGCTTCCTGACCGCGTTGGGGATCATCCTGGGGGTCAGTTCGGTGATCGCGATGCTGGCCATCGGCGAAGGCTCCAAACAGGAGGCGCTGGAGAGGATCCGCCAACTGGGAGCGTCCAACGTGATCATCCGCAGCGACAAGCCGGAGCAGGAAGACGACTCCGAGGAAGAGGCCACCTCCACGACGGCCACACAGCAGCAGGGCGGTACGGTCCTGGAATGGGGTCTGAAGTACAAGGACTTCGAGGTACTCGAGGCGGCCTTGCCCACGGTTCGACTGGCGGTGCCGATCGCCCTGGTCCGAAAGAACGCCCAGCACGAACGCTATCGCATCGCCAACGCGCGGATTCTGGGTACCACGCCCGACTATCTCGACGTAAAGAATCTCTCGGTGCGGCGGGGACGATTCCTGGCCGATTCCGACGTCGACACCACGGCTAACGTGGCAGTGCTGGCCGCCGGGGCCGCCAAACGGTTGTTCAGCTACGAAGACCCGCTGGGCAAGCCCCTGCTGCTGGGTCCCGGGGCATACACTATCGTCGGCGTGCTCGACAGGCAGGGCAGCGGCAATGCCACGCCGGGGGCCGTCGGACAGCAGAACTTCAACAACGACATCTACATCCCCATTTCGGCCGTCCAACGCCGATTCGGCGAACTGCAAGTCACCGCTCGATCCGGAGGGATTAACTTCGAACGTACACAACTCAGCGAGATCACGCTGGTCGTGGAGGACGAGAACATGGTTAGCCAGACTGCCGACATGGCACGCAAACTGCTCCTGGCAAGCCACCCCAAGTTCGTTGACGTCAAAGTCCAGGTCCCCCTGGAACTGCTCCATCAGGCCGAAGAGGAGAAACGGATCTGGAATCTCGTGCTCGGGTCGATCGCCGGGATCTCGCTGCTGGTCGGCGGAATCGGTATCATGAACATCATGCTGGCTACCGTCACCGAGCGGACCCGGGAGATCGGCATCCGTCGGGCACTGGGGGCCAAGCGATGGGATATTACCTTGCAGTTCCTCATCGAGACCGTCTTGCTCTCGCTCGGAGGCGGTGTCTTGGGAATCCTCGTGGGCGTGACGATCCCCTTTGTGGTTAGCCGTTTCTCCTCGATCCAAACGGTGCTGAGTGCCTGGTCGATCGTGCTGGCGTTCGGCATTGCGGCGACCACCGGCGTAGTGTTCGGCATCTACCCGGCCCGCCGCGCAGCGTTGATGGATCCGATCGAAGCGCTCAGGCACGAGTAAGAAGATGCACCACCTCCTCCCTCCGCTGTTTCTCGTCCTGGCCCTGGCGATGGCGATCGCCGCCTTCGCTATGCTGGCGGTCGGTCCGCCCGAGCCGAGCGTCGAACTGCACCGCGTCACCGCCGCCGGTGACGAGACGGCCCGCGACGCGCTGGAGGCGGATCTCGAACGTCAACAGCTCAAGCGGAATCTGCTGCTAACGTGCCTTTTCGTCGGCAGCGGCGTGATGATCGCCACGGCATTCGTGACAATGCGGCCGAGATAAAGACCGCTTGCGGCTTCGCAGGAACCGCTCCGCAACCTGCGCATCTTACCTATATTCCGAATGGCTGTCCGCATCCGTCATCTCGTCTGGAAAAACTGGCTAAATAGGCCAACTTTTCCGATTACGAAGATGATGCAAGGCATACCCCGCTCCACGACTGCGCAGATCATGCACCCCATCCAAGGCAATCTCGCCGTGGTCCATGGTTTTCGATATTTGTGTTGGTGCTGCGTCCTGCTGGTCGTGGCCGGCTGCTCGCGTACCCACTATCGCTTGCAGGCCGATCGGGAGACCTATGGCACGCTGGACCAAGAGACGGCCTGCATGCCGTGGCAGGCACCTGCCGGGTTCACCGTCACGCCCGACCCGCAATCGCGGTTCTTCGATCCCACACCGGTCGACGACCCGTGCCTGCCGACACCGTCGCCGCAACTCTACGCCTACACGCTCCCGGACCTTCCGGCACGAGACGCGAACCGATTCCGCGCCGCCGCCGGCGCCGTCGAGCCCATCGATCAGGCCCTGACCGATGACGATTCCGTCCTTCAGGCCTCGTACGAGGAAGAACTGCGACTACAGGAGGGATCGCCTCCGTTGGATGCGGATCAATTCGATCAACCCGACATGGAATCGTCGGACATCGAGCTCAAATTGGTCCCGATCCCCAAGGCGGTCTGGGAGTCGCTTCCGTCAAGTTGTCTGCCGCGGATGTTTGAGTTCGAGTCGGTCCGCGAGGAGTACCACCGCACGTTCAAGAGCGACCCGGCGGACAGCCTGCGAGATAGCTCTCAGCGGTTGGCGTTGGAGGACATCATCGAGTTGGCGCTGATCAACAGCCGCGAGTACCAGGCGCAGAAGGAGGCCCTCTACCAGACGGCATTGCGGCTGTCGCTGGAACGATTCGACTACGACCTGAAGTTCTCCACCGGTGGTAACCGCACGGCCGCAGACTACACGCACAATCGCACGGGCGGAACGACCGTCAACGGGCTGTCGGTTCCGACCACGGTCACCGGCGACAAGCTGTTGGCAACCGGCGGCGATATGATTGCGCGGTTCGCCAACGACGTGGTCCTGACGTTCAACGGTCCCAGCGGTTTCGCGGCCGACGTGGGATCGGAACTGTTGTTCGACGTTTCGCAGAGCGTGTTCCAACGCGACGCCGTACTGGAGCGTTTGACTCAGGCCGAACGCGATCTGGTCTACGCCGCGCGGGATTTCGCTCGATATCGCAAGGAGTTGTTCGCCCGACTGGCGGCCGACTACTACGGACTGATTCTGTCCTACCGGGGGATCGAGATCGGCGCCCAGGACTACTTCAGCAACCTTCGGGCGTTCAATCAGGGCGAGGAGGAGTACTACGCCGGACGGTTACCGCGGCTGGAGGTCGACCAGTTTGAACAGACGGCCTTAACCAGTCGCAGCAGTCTGATCGGCAATTGCAGTTCGCTGGAAGACGGCCTGGACCGGTTGAAGTTGAACATCGGCTTACCCACCGAATTGCCGATCAATCTGGACCTCACGGAGTTGGATGAACTGACGCTGCGCGACGAATCGACGGTCTCGGCCGAGCGGGTCCGCCGCGCCCGCCGCGCCCTGCTTCTCGACCGAGATCGGCCGGGATCCGACCGCGGTGTGTTGCTCAACGACACGGTCGATTTGACGCAACGGATGCTGGCGTTGGCACAACTCCGCCGCCGGTTGGGGCTGAAGGAATCGGCGGTCGAGCCGTTAGAGGTGCTCCTGGCCCAGTTGTCCAGCGACGAGGCCCGGCTGTCGGTCGAGTTCAATCGCCGGCTCTTGCAGAAAGAGCAACGGGCAGGAGTGACCTCGCCGCCGCTGAAGATCTTCCAGCGGACGATGAATCTGGTCAACTCGATGGTGGCGCTGGTCCGCCATCAGGTGGATCTGGCCTCTCGGCAGTCGGCCGACCCGGCGAGCGTGGCCGCGGTGCGGCGAGGCCGGCAGAAGTTGGCCGACCGCCATGAGCAGATCGCAATGGATTTGGCAGAGGCGGTCGCCAATCGCCAGTTGGAGCGCATCCCCGAATTGAAAGCCGGCGCCGAGGCCCTGCTGGCGGTAACCGAGCCGGTCGCGGAGGCCGCCGACCGACTGACGGACGCCGAACCTCGCACACCCGAGGAAGCACTGCAATACGTACAGCAACAAGTCGAGCGGCTATTAACCGAAAGTCAACAACTACTCGACCGGCACGGTGGCGGACTAGCACCGGTGGAACTCGAAATGGACGACGCCATGCTGACGGCGTTGTCGCGGCGTTTTGACGTGATGAACCAGCGCGGGGAGTTGGCCGACACGTGGCGGGCAATCAAGCTCGCCGGCGACGACCTGAAGTCGGTACTGAACCTCAACGCGTCCCAATCGATCCGCACCAGGAAGAACCGGCCGCTGGACTTCACGTTCGACGAGAGCCAGACGCGTCTTTCGCTGGCGCTCGACACACCGCTGAACCGCAAGGCGCAACGCAACGCGTTTCGATCGTCGTTGATCGACTACCAGGCGGGCTTGCGAAACCTGATGCAGCTTGAAGACGACGTGAAGCTGTCGATCCGCGGCGATCTGAGAAGCCTGCAATTGGGGCGCGAGCAGTACCAGATCGCCGTGACCAGTGCGGCGTTGGCCAACGATCGCGTGATCAGCACGCGGCTGCAATTGCAGTTGGGTGCGGAGGGCGTCCAGGCGCGAGATTTTGTCGACGCCCAGCGAGCCTACACCCAGTCGCTGTTGGCGGTGGCCAGGCAACACGTCGACTACGTTCTCGATCGCATCCAGTTCTTCATGGACTTGGAGTTGTTGGAGGTGGACCGCGGCGGCTTCTGGCCGGGGCTCTACGACGAGCAGCACCAGCCGGCGGCCACCCTCGGATTACCGAGCCACGCGCAGCCGGCCTACGGAGAGCTGCCCCGCGGGCTCTGGTATTCGCACAAGATCAAGCGGATGCTGAAGGTGCCGACCGGCTGTGCCGTGATCTACAAGGACGATCCGAACACGCCGCCACCGCAGCAGGAGCCGCCCGCCGAAGAGATCCCAGCGCCCGCACCGCTGCCGGACATGTGAATCATTCGGAAATAATCTGGTATGATGGGCCTCCGAGCCCGTCGAATCTATTGAGGCTCG
>JABMRB010000762.1 GCA_013202865.1 Candidatus Nealsoniibacteriota bacterium
ACATACCGCCAACCTATTTGGTCCGCCGTGAATACACGGCGGGGAAGCACATCACCAACCTATTTAGCCCGCCGTGAATACACGGCGGGGAACCGTCGATAGTGCTGCCAACACTTACCCCGGGTGTATTCACCCAACTACCCCGGGTGTATTCACCCGGGGCTAAATAATAGAGAACCCTTGCCCATGCCGCTGATGGGAAGCCCGCCGGGCGATCATACCGTCATCGACGGGACCCGCTATCTCTACTTTGCGGGCACCGGCTACCTTGGCTTGCAGGGGCATCCGGACGTGATCCGCGCGGCTTGCGAGGCCGCCCAGCGATACGGAATCAGCAGTGCGAACTCGCGAACCGCGTTCGGCAACACGGCGGCCGTGCTGGAAGTGGAACGCCGTGCCGGGGCACTTTTCGGCGGCGGCGACGCGTTCTACTTCGCCTCAGGATACATGGGCCCGAGCATTCTGCTGCAGACGCTCCAGCGCGAGTTCGACGCCGTGCTGTTGGATGAGTGGTCGCACTATTGCTCGGCAGACGCCGCCCGTCAGACGGGCTTGCCCGTGGTTGCCTTCCGTCACGCCGACCCGGACGACTTGCACGCCAGGCTCACCGCCACGCTCGAGCCCGGGCAGCGGCCGCTGGTGCTTACCGACGGTGTATTTGCGGCGCGAGGTGAGATTGCCCCGCTGGCCGAACTGTGGCACGTGCTCGACCAGTATCCGGGAGCCATCCTTTGCGTCGACGATGCACACGGGCTAGGCGTGCTCGGCGCCGACGGTCGCGGCACGATCGAGCATGCCGGATTAACGGAGTCGCTCGTCCGCGGCGAGCCGGCCGATGCAAACGCTCCACGACTCTTCCTCTGCGGCACGCTGAGCAAGGCCGTCGGCGGCTACGGAGGAATTCTGCCGTCGTCCCGGGACTTCATCGCGCGGGTAAAAGCCACGGCCGGGCACTACGGCGGCGCGACCCCGCCGCCGACGCCCGTAGCGGCCGCCACGGCCAAAGCCCTCGAATTGCTCCAATCGCAACCCGCTCTCCGAACACGCCTCCGCGAGAACGCCATGCGGTTGAAGCAAGGCCTGCGCGAGATGGGTTTCTCCACCGACGACACGCCCGTGCCAATCTGCTGCCTGACCGTCGGCGACGCGGCCAACATGCGGCGTATTCAACAAATGCTCATGGAGCAAGGCATTGCAATCGCCTACATGGCCGCCTATTCGGGCCTCGGGCCGGAAGGCGCGCTGCGGGTGGCCGTGTTCGCCACGCATACCGACGAGATGATTCGACAACTACTTGACTCATTGCGGCTGCTGGTGTGAAGTAACGTTCCAACTACCAGGAGGTTAGATTCATGAAGGACTTTATTCTGACGATTGCACTGTTCCTCAGCTTTCTCGTGATGTACGGTTGCTCTGGTGACCCGGATGCGCAGCGGGCCACGGAAAATGAACGGCAAGAAGGAGCAACCACTTCGACGGAGACGACACAGCCGATGTCGCCTCCTCAGCCCACAGACACTGACGCGGTCAGTACGCCTGCATCCGGCAAGAACGGAGCGTCGGAGGGTGAACTCAGTCGAGACGATCCCGAGGCCGTTTTGCGGGCTTTTCTTGTCGCCATGACGCTTGGGGATAGGGAAGCAGGAACACGGTTGATGATGCCGAATCCTGATGCCGACATTCTTTGGACCGGCGAACGGCCACCTCCAGAGCACCTCCGCAGCGCGATGGCGTTCCTCCAGTCCGTTGTCTTTCAAAGGCTGCAAGTTGGCGACACCGTGAACCTACCGAACGGCATAACGATCGTGTTTGACGAAGGGCACGTCAACGAGGATAGACAGCAAATCACCCTCCCGAAGAACCCCGTTCCTTTC
Source organism: Candidatus Nealsoniibacteriota bacterium (assembly GCA_013202865.1). Classification (GTDB taxonomy): domain Bacteria; phylum Planctomycetota; class Planctomycetia; order Pirellulales; family Thermoguttaceae; genus JABMRB01. The sequence goes on from JABMRB010000762.1 coordinate 1,875, forward strand.
ACGATGGTCAGAGATCAAGGTGGCTGGAGAGTCGACGCGGGAGGGGTGATCGCAGCCCGCAAGGCCGTAGCGGCGCTCGAGAAGGGAGGCTTGGCAACACCGGAAACCGAACGTGACCCTGACGCCGTCGACCTGCCCACTTGGTCTCCCGGCCCGGACGATATCGAGAGACTCTCCCCGCCCGTTGAGTTGTCGGGATTCACAATCCGCCCCCCCCGTGGTTTCAAGCTGGTAAAAGACGATCTGGCGTCAAGCGGATTGATTTTCTGGCGCGGGCCGATTCGCGATGATGAAACGTATGCCTACTTTATGGTTATCATCACAACCTTGTCTGAAGAGGATTCGAAGCTGCCGTTAGAGACTATTCTCGACGACGTGGTGGCCGGAGTACGGCAGCGCCGACGGGAGTGGACGAGGACGGCCACAGAGCGCGGGAACGTCAATGGCTTGACTTTTGTTCGTACACGTTGGAGCGGCGTCGCAACCTCGGCGGCGCGGAAAGGATTGGCCGGACGTCAAATGCATGGGTTCGTATACCTCACCGTCGACGACACAAACGCGGTTCAGATCTTGTGCCACGACGTGGAGCCCGGTCATGCGAAGGCCTTAAAAGCGGGCGAGGCGGCAGCGTTGACAATACGGAAGACGGGGAAGTAGATTAGGTCGTATCCGGCGTTCAGCGATAAGGAGTCTGCCATGAAAAACACCATCTTCGACCTCTCCGGCCGCGTGGCCCTGGTGACCGGCGGAAGCCAGGGACTCGGCAAGGCGATGGCCCGGGCGTTCGCCACCGCCGGCGCCGACGTGGTGATCTCCAGCCGATCGGAGGGGAAACTGCAAGAAGCGACCGTGGAAATCGCCGAAGGGACCGACGCGAAGGTAGAGTACGTCGTGGCCGACATGACCGACCGGCAGCACGTCAAGCGACTGGCCGACGTGGCGGTCGATCGGCTCGGCAAGGTCGATATCCTGGTGAATAACGCCGGCAACAACGTGCCGCGACCGATCGATACAGTGGACGACGAAACGTGGGATAACCTGCTTGAGTTGAACCTGACGAGTTGCATGGCGTTGACCCGCTACCTCGTGCCCGGCATGAAGGATCGACGCTGGGGCCGGGTGATCTTCATCTCGTCGGTGATGGGTGTCGGTTCCGCGGCCGAGCGAGTGCCTTATTCGACGACCAAGGCGGCCCTGTTGGGGCTCGCCCGGGCGTGCGCGATGGACTTGGGGCCCTTCGGCATCACAGCCAACTGCATCGCCCCGGGCCCGTTCGCCACCGACTTGCCGATGTCGCTATTAAGCGAGGAGGCGAGAGAAAAGTTCGCCGGGCGAACCGCCTTAGGTCGCTGGGGCCAGCCCGACGAACTAGCCGGCCCCGCCCTGCTACTGGCCAGCGACGCCGGCAGTTACATCACCGGCACCATGTTGCTGGTCGACGGCGGCACGATGAGCAAGATATTCTAGTAGGGTGCGTGCAACGCACCAACCAAAGCCACGTCGGGACGGCAGTTGCACGGCCACCCAAATCCCCAATCCCCAATCCCAACCCCCACACCCGGTGCGTTGCACGCACCCTACAACAACATGACCAACCATCCTCGACAATCCACCGGTATCGACCCGCTCGACGAACTCCTTGGCGGCGGGCTGCTGCCGGGTACGCTTACGGTGGTGATCGGCTCGACCGGCATCGGCAAAACGCAACTCGGCCTGCAATTCGCCCAGGCGGGCGGCGACCAGGAAGGCCGCCCCGGGATCGTCTTCGACGTCAGTGCCC
>JABMRB010000763.1 GCA_013202865.1 Candidatus Nealsoniibacteriota bacterium
GTCGGAGGACCCCAAGGCCGACGTCCATTTTTACATCAACTCACCCGGCGGAAGCATCACCGCCGGGATGGCAATCTACGACACGATGCAGTTTATCAACTGCGACGTGGCCACGTATTGCGTAGGGCAATGCGCCTCGATGGGGGCCGTGCTGTTGGCCGCCGGTACCGAAGGAAAACGCCGCGCACTGCCCAACGCACGCATCATGATCCACCAGCCGCTGGCCGGCATGGAGGGCTCCGCCGAAGACATCATGATCCACGCCAAGGAGTTCGCTAAGGTCAAGGAGCGGCTCAACAAGATCCTCCTGAAACACACCGGGCATCCGCTCGAAAAGATCGAGAAAGACACCGACCGAGACCGATTCATGACCGCTGCCGAGGCCCTCGACTACGGCCTGATCGACGCGGTGATCGAACACGCCGAGGAAGGCTGACCACCAAACAATAAGAATCCCTGCCCTCGCTTACTTCACCCCGGCTTCCAGCCTGGAAACCGGGGCACGTCATACCTTTTCGCTGCTATTCACCTTTTCCATTTCCTTCCGTTCCTTTCGTCGTTTGTAGCGATCGCCACAAGCGTCGATGAATCGTCCGGACGGGACTATTGCGCGTGAGGTCAACATGAAACCGTGGCAAATCGCCGTGGCGGCGTCGCTGTGTCTGATGGCCCTCGGGTGCCGAGTCGATCCGAACGTGTTGTTTCTGGAGCGGCAGAACCGCCTCCTTGAAGACAGGGTCTTCCAGTTGCAGGGGCTCGTCGACGATCTGCGGGCCGGCTACGATCCGGAAATAAGCCACGTTCGGTCTGTTGCCCCCGCACCGTCACCCACCGACCGTCGCGAAACGGCCGACGACGAGCCCAACGGCGCCGAATCGATGGGCGATGCGTTCGATGCGGAATTCGACGAGAACCCCGGTCGGCGGATGTCGCCCGACGAGTTCCGCAACAGCTTCGGCGTCCCCGACAAGCCCAAGCCGATCGAGTTACCCAAGGTTCCCGACGATGAGCCACTCGACCAGCAGCAAGATGAGCCGGAGCCGATCGGACCCGGCATCGAGCAGCCCAGAGGAGGAGATGCGCCGCTGTTTAATCCATCGTCGACGGGAACGGCTCCCACGGACACGGGCCACTTGGCCGAGCAGTTGATGCTCGATCCGGCGTTTACCGGCGGCTACAACGCCGACGGCCGCCCGGGCGACGAAGGGATCACGGTCGTTCTGCAACCTCGCGACCGCCGCGGGAAGTTGCTCGACGCCGCCGGGGACGTGGTCGTAGTGGTACTCGACGACGCCTTACCCGGCGACGAGGCCCGCGTCGCCCGCTGGGACTTCCCCGCCGCGGAGATCGCCCGATTGATGGAGACAACCGACCCGGGCAGGGGCATCACGCTGAACCTCCGCTGGCCGGGCGCTACACCCATGCATCGCGATCTGGACCTATTCGTCCGCTACGTCACACCCGACGGTCGGTACCTCGAGGCGGGTCAGTTGATCCGGATCGAGCTACCCGGCGAGAACTCACGCGACGAGAACTCACGCGACGAGAACTCACCCGGCTGGACCCCGACCGAGTCGCCCGGCCCGGCGCTACAACTGGGCCGTCGCGATCCGCCGCGCCCGTTGCCGTCCATCCCCACGGTCCGCACACGCCCATCTACGGCCCCCCGCCCCATGGCGCCGCCGCGTGAACCGGAGCCCAAGCGTCCGGTCTGGTCACCGGAGCGTCCGTGAGTAGGCGGTTTCCGTAGGGTGGGTCGAGGCACGAGACCCACGCGGGCAGATGAATCTAATTTACCCCGCCTTTGCACTTCACTACCAATGCCACGGCCCAGCCGAGGCGGCCATTAAGTCGCCTTGAGATAAGGAGTTACGTCGATTACAATCAGCTCAGAATCATCGATCGGGTCCTTCCTCCAAAATCAACAATTACTCGCAATTTCGCCGTAACACCTGACAGCACAACGAGTTATGCACGCGATCGCAAACGGCCGTTTTTCAGGAATTGCGGAAACCCAGTTACGGCGACGGCCCGTGTCGCATCATAGACGTAACTCACGTCACTTCAACACGTTACGACCATCTCCTTCGCTCACCGATTGCCGTAAGTCAAGTTAATGCCACCCAAACTAATGTGGTGTTA
>JABMRB010000764.1 GCA_013202865.1 Candidatus Nealsoniibacteriota bacterium
CCCGATCGAGCCTTGCTTGGCGCTCTCCCACGCCTTGGCGAACAGCGACCGACCGATGTGACCCTCGCCGATGTAGCGCATCGCATCACGAAAATGCTTGCCGCTGCGGGACTGCGTGCCGAGCTGCACAACGCGCCCATACTTCTTCATGGCCGCAACCATCACCTGGCCCTCGATGATGTTGTGGGCGTCGGGCTTCTCCACGTAGACGTCCTTGTTCGCCTGGCAAGCCATGATCGTGGGGATCGCGTGCCAATGGGTGGGCGTGCCGAGCATGATCGCATCGACCGACTTGTCGTCCAGTGCATGACGAAAGTCCTTGATCGCCGCGGGCTTCTTGCCGGTCATCCGCTCTACTTCGGCGGCGCGGCCGTTGCGAATGCCCTCGACGACGTCGACCACATATTTCACGTCCACGTTTTTCCTGGAGGCGAAAGCTTTCAAGTCAGCGCCGCCCCGGCCTCCCACGCCGATGGCTGCAACGGTGATTCTATCGTTCGCGGCTGAGCGGGCCTTGAGACTCGTGGTCGACAAGGCGACGGCCGCCCCTGCTGATTTGGAAAGAAACATTCGTCGATTCATCGTTCTCGCTCCGACTTGTTGCCGCCGGTGCAACCAACCGCGATTCCTCATTCAAGCCGATGAGAGTTGTCCGGCCGTGTTGCGGGGCGAGGTTTCCGTATCTTGGGATTATTCGATTGTACCCGATCAAGCATCATTTCACCTCGACCGGCGTCCCGGTTCGCCCCGACTCCAGCGCCGCCGCAATAACGGCACAGATCGAGCGCCCCGCCACCGCGTCGAGGATCGTGTCGCCGTCGGTATCGATGGCCTGGAGAAAGTCGTCGACCAACAGGTAGTCGAGGTCCTCTGCAACCCGACGATCCCGGAACTCCTTGGCCGGCTGACCCCGATAATAAACACCGACCTCCGGCCTCGCTTCGCTGATGACCAGCGCACCCTCACTGCCGAGGACATGGATCTTGATCTCGCCGATCTCGGGATGACTGGCTGCGCCGATGCGTCCGATCGACAGCGTGGCGAGCATGCCGTGGTCCATCTCCAGGGTCACCGTCGCCAGATCTTCGACGTTATTATCGGCGTGAAGCTGGTGGAAATGAGAAGTAGTGCGGGCGAACACGCGGCGGACCTCCACGCCGGCGAGCATCCGCAGATAGGCCAGCGGGTAGATCCCCTCGACCTGCAACTCTCCCATCGGCTCCCGGCCGACGCCCCCGTCGGAGCCGTCGGCGTGGGCCGCGATCTGGGCATCGAGCCAATCTAGCGGCGGATCGTCGGCAGCGCGCGAGCCTTTCGGCGGCCCGGCGTCCTTGGCGAAATGGAAATCGATGTGAAACGCGTACGGCTTGCCGACCGCACCCTCTTGGATGGCGATGCGGGCGTCGTTGAGTGACGGCAGGCGATTTCGATTCCATAGCATGAACTTCACGTTGCTCTGCTGGATCGCTTCGACCAGACGGTCGCACTCGGAGAGTCTTGTCGACATCGGTTTGTCCTGCACAACGTGCAGCCCGGCCCGGGCGGCCCGGACGCTCAGATCGCAATGACGCTCGGCCTCGGAGCTTACCACGGCGATCTGGCATCCGTAATCTGCCAGCGCCTGCTCCACGTCGCGGACGTACGGTACGCCGAACTCCTGAGCGAACTTCGCGTTACGTTCGTGTACCCAGTGCGGCCGGTCCGGGTCGTCGGCCACCACGGTCAACCGGGTACGCGGGTGCGCCGCCACCGCGCGGGCCATGTAATCGTGCTTGACAACGCTCAAGACGGCAACCCGGAACGTTCTATCCGAATCAGACGAATTCATAGCTACTCCCAATCAACCGCATGGCGCGACCCGCTGTCAGCGACCGGCCCGCCGCCCTCACAACCTCGGTCGCCTTATGGCCGTCGTCGATCGCGATCGCCGATGGGTGGCCCGTTTCGATTGCGTTGACAAACGCTTGCAACTCGGCAAGGTGATGCAGCTTTCCCTGGCCCGCGGGCAGAGCCGTGGGGCAGCCACCGCGATAGAGCAAGTGCATGTTGTGGTGATCGTCAGCGTAGGCTGCGCCGGCGGAACCGAAAACCGACAGCGAAAAATAGTCCGATCCCGGCGGGAGCATCATGGAGTGATCGATCAGTGCCATGCCGCCGTCCTCGTATCCGAGATGCACCTGGACGTACGAGAAAGGGGACAGGTCCGGTTCATGCGAAGCATCCTGCGGGCCGCTGCCGTCTATTGGATCTGTCCCCTTTCTGCGTCCGGCGGCGTAGACTTCGGTAGGCTGCGCGTCGAAGAGCCAGTTGGCTAGATCGACGTCGGGCAATAGAGCCTGGAAGATGGCGACCGGCTGGTCCGTGTCCGAGGGACTCCAGTTATGAAGGCGCAGCAAGCCGGGCGCTCCCAGAACGCCCGACCGGAGGCAGTTCTTCACCTCGGCGACCGAAGGCAGAAATCGCGCCGGCTGTCCGAGCATGAACGTCACGCCCGCCGATCGACACGCCGCGACGGGCGTCTCGCCCGGGCGTATCCGGAGCATCAGCGGCATATCCAACAGCACGTGCTTACCCGCCCCTGCCGCCTGTGCGACAACGGCCTGCGGCGAGCCGTCCGGGCGGCGAATGATGACGGCATCGAAGTCGTCCGCGTGGTCGCGGAGTAGATCCTCGAAGCTCGCGGCCCTTAGCGGCGCATCAAGCGTCTCTGCCGTACGGCGGGCCAAGGTGTCGTCGGGGTCGACGACCGCGGCAAGCCTTCCCCCTTGCAGCCGGGAGACAACGTCGGCGTAGTCGGCCGTCGCATTATTGCAGCCAATCAGTGCGATTCGTATCATGGTCTAGGTGTCAGTCCTCCAATTGCTTGTTCGTCGTGTCGGGGGCCAGCAGGATCGCCACCATGCCGACAACGAAGATGAAGCTGGTAATCGTCCCGATTTGCGCGTAGTTGGAGTCAAAATAGGATACCATCGCACTGGTGGCAAACAAAGTACCCACGGTAAGTATGCGACCGAAGTTGTAGGTTACGCCCGCACCGGTCGAACGGACGTGGGTGGGAAACAACTCGGGAAGAAACAGCGGCAGCCAGCCGAAATAGAGACCGTTAAAAAGCCCCAACACGGCAACAAACACCATGAATTGCCCGTCGTTCGGACTCGAGAAGCGAAACAAATACTGGGCCGTCACCAGCGATCCGAGGCTGACCAGGAAATAGCAGCGGCGGCGACCCACCTGGCTGGCGACCCAGCCACCCAGCAGACTGCCGATGATGCTGGTGACCGAGCGCCAGAACTGAGTAGCTGGCCCAAGCGAATAGTCGGGGTTCTCGGCGGCGCTGCCGACCTGATCCGCCCAGGGGATGAGCCAGTTGGCACTGCCCCATCCACCGATCAGCGGAACGGTTCCCAGTGCGATTCCGATCAGCGTGAGCCAAAGAAGCGGCGGCCGAAACACCTCGACAACCGGCGATCGGGGCGGGACGTTGCCATCGGTACGAAGCCGCGAGGCCCGATCCGCCCGCCAACGCGGCGATTCGGGGACCAGCACGAACACCGCCAGCGCCAGCACAACCGGTGCCGCACCGACGAGCATGGTCCACCGCCAGTCGGATGGCTGGATGTCGATCCACATTCCGATTAGCGACATGCCACCCAGTCCGACGTTGGCCGCGGCACCCATCACACCCGCCAGCATGGGCCGCGAGGCATTGGACCAGGCTTCCGAGACCAGCGCCACGCCGTTGGGCCATGTTCCGCCGACGCCGAAGCCGACAAGCAGTCGCAGCACAATCAACTGGGAGGGACTTTGCACGAAATAGGTTGCGCCGCAGAAGAGCGAGAAACACAAGATGCTCAGTCCCATCGCCCGCGACCGGCCCAGCCGATCGCCAATCCAGCCAAACACCAGTCCGCCGGCAGCCGCCCCGAGCAGAAACGCGCCGCTGAGCCAGGCAAACCACTGGCGCACCAGGGCCTCGTCCGTGGTAATCTGAAGCAGGTCGATCACGGCCGGTCGCACCGCCAAAGACGTCAACCCCATCTGCACTCCGGCGAACGTCCAGCCCAGGAATGCGGTCACAAGCACCAGATACCGCCCCGCGGTTGAGAGCGGAGCGGCCGACGTGATCGACGCAGATTCTCGTTGCTCGACGTTCATTATTCGGTTTCCATACCGTAGCGCTGGCAAAACGTCTTCAACTGCGGCCTCGAGAACCGTGCTGAAAGTCGTTGCCCGTTGGGTGTGGTCCCATTCTTCTTCCTACAATCCATGTTGTCAACACTACCCCGAAAAATCAAGCCGCACTTCGCCGTCGACCAGTTTCAATCGCGCCTCGAATGGTTTGCCGGCCTTTGATTTGAAACCCTTTAGCTGCTTGGTTTCACCCTTGGTCAACAGCGCCTTGGCCATTGGGCCACTGATCCTCTTGCCGGCAATCCTCTTCCAGATAACAAACTTGCACCCCTGCTTCCATCCGCTGCAACTGTAGGATTTCGGCTGCTCCCGAACTTCGGCACCACACAACGGACAATCCCCGAGCGCGGCCGACGCGGCGGTCGCTGAGCCCCTTGTTCCGCCCTTTGCGGAACCTTTCCGCGCGCGTCCGCTGCCGGACCGTTTCCGCTGGATTCCGTCTGCCTGTTGCTCCGGGCTCGGTGCCGCAATCTCCGTCACTTCGCCGGTGCAAGTCAGGGCCAGGATCACCGGACCGGCGCCGCCAAGCTCGATCGGTTGCAGGAGCACGCGACGCTGCAACAGTTCACGGACGTCGGCCGGGGCCAGTTCGTGATCCTTGTACGTGGGCCAAAGAACGAACTTGCATCCGCCCTTCCAGGCCGAGCAACCGTAGCCCCGGTTTCCTTGGATGACCGGGTGCCCACAGCGAGGACAGCTCCCCCAGCCAGTTTCATCAAGCGGCTCCGCTTCGGCTTCGTCAATAATCCGGGCGGTGTACCGGGCGATCTCCTCCATAAACCGTTGCGGCGCCAATTGCCCCGCCTCGATGTCTCGCAGCTTGGCTTCCCATTGGCCGGTCAGCTCGGGCGACTTTAGATCTGCGTCGCGCACGATCGCCACCAGGTATCGGCCCAAGTCGGTAGCGAGCAGGTTCTTCTTGTCGCGCCGGATGTAGCGGCGTCTCAGCAGTGTCTCGATGATCGCCGCACGCGTCGCCGACGTGCCGAGCCCTTTTGATTTCAACGCCTCTTTCAACTGGTCGTCGTCCACCAAC
>JABMRB010000765.1 GCA_013202865.1 Candidatus Nealsoniibacteriota bacterium
AGGCAATACTCGATCGCCGCGCGGGCCTGCTCGATCTTCTCGCCCCGCATCGAGCCGCTGGTGTCGAGCACGAAGATCAGGTCCTTGTGGATGACGTTCTGCTGCGCGCCAGTGCCGCCGGCAGCGGAGGACGCTGTGCCGGTGGGGTTACCCAGCAGCATGAAGTAGCCGTCCGGGTCGTTCTTGTCACGATAGGCCAGCAAACGCAGGCCCAGTTCGTTGCGGTCGGCCACCCAGCAGAGGCGGAAGTCGTCGGTCCCCTGCCAGTTGTCGCTCTTCACACGGATCACGGCGTCTTGCAGGCCGTCGCGCTCGACGGTGGCGTTGTGCGTGGGGCTGAAGATCGCCCGCAACGGCTCGCCGCTACGGCTGCCAAGGTTCACGGCCACGGCCAGCCGGGCAACCGGCCCATTGGCGAATTGGGTAGCCGGCATGGGGCAGTTGAGCGACCAGACGCCCGATTGTTTCTCGACTTTCTGTCGCAGTTGCACGATCACTTCCACCTTGCCGTGCAGGTCGAATCTGGGGATCAACAACGCGGGCCGGCCGGTCAGGGCGAGGATCTTCACCGAGCCGAGCCCCTTGGCGATCGTTTCGTAGACCTTCGCGGCCGCGTCGGCGTCGAGATACTTACTGCCGCCGAGCAGGGCGTGGTCGCCGTTGGGGATCCCGGTCGCGATGACCAGGCTTTGCCGGTCGGTGCCTTCGGGCAGTGGAATCAGGCAGACGGTTCGCACGGCCTTGTCCGGCCCGACGACCGTCTCCTGGACCTTCGTGGCCGCCGTACCGTTGTCGACCGTGGCCGTAATCGTGCTGTATCGGATCGAGTAGCACGGGCCAGCCACGTCGGCGTTGGGCACGAACTTGCCGTCGTCGAGTGTGCCGGGCAGAAAAATCGGTCCGGCGTGGACCGCGGCCGGCAACACGACCGAGAGCACAGCGAAGGCAACCGCTCCGCAGATGATTCTTCGGTACTCGATTGGCTTGTGACTCATGACAACGTCTCCTTCATAGCCCCTGGTGAAAGTGTGTCCTGCCGTCGGCCGTCGGAAGGATCGCTCCGTCGGCCGGCGGCGTTTGTGTACTACTGTTTTGATTCCAGGATATCCAGTGCCCTCGCGACGGCCTTGTTGTTCGGATCGCGTTTGGCTAACTTGCTGTAGAAGTCGGCCAGCGGTTTCTTCATTCCGGCGGCGGCCAATTCGTTTAGCTCCTCCAAATCGGTCAGGTCAAGGTTCGCCCGTTCTTTCCAGAGCCGGAGCGAGTCGTCCTTGTCGGCGTTCTTTGCGGCCGCAAGGGCCAGGTCGGCCAGGCACTGCCGGACGTCGCTGAAGGTCTTCTGGCTGCGGAGGCTGCGAAACATCTGCTCCGCCATGCGCCAGTCACCCGTTTCTAAGTACGCCCGCAGAAGCGTCGAGCCCATTTGCTCCCGGAGGCTGGAGTAGGCCCAGCGGCGCAACGCGTCTTCCAGTAAGGGCACCGCCTGCTCGGCCCGGTCGTAGTGCAACAGAAACTTGCCCACGACGAACCGGCGGCGGGGGTCGCTTCCGGGACCGGCCAACTTCAGGACCTTGTCCCAAAACGCCTGCTCGTTGCCCGATGCGCGAAACTTGTTCAGAAACGCTCGCAACACGTTTTCTTCCCTGTAGTCGTATCCCTTTCGCTCCGCGAGGAATCGCCACAGGAGCGGGTCGTCCGAGCGGAACTTGAATTGCGCTCTCCGGTCGAGTTCCAACAGATCGTGGACCAGGTACTCTGCCGACCCGTCATTCCACCCGATCCGCTCGAGTTCCTCGCGCAACAGTTCGTTCGCCCGGGAGTACTCACGCTTGCGCACGAGGAAACCGGCGTACTGCTGGACGGCGCCGGGCCGAGAGCCGTCCGCCGGCAATGCGAGCGCGCTCTTGAAGGCGTCCTCAGCCAGCCCGTCTTCTTGGCGCCCGATGTAATACGCCGCGCGGCGGAGCCAATAACGGATCGAATCTTTGTTCTCTTCCTCCGCCTTCTTAATGCGTCCTTCGATCACCCGTTGACCGCTGGCGCGTTGAACCTCCCCGGCGAACCGGACCAGCCCCAGGTCCTTCAGTGTGGCGTCGGGGCCGAGGAGTTCTTCGGTCAGCTTCTGCGCCCGCGCGAACTCTCCGGCCTCTTTGCAGTTCCGCGCCAGTGAAGTCTTGGTCCAGCGGCGGATCGTCGGCTCGTATTCGCCTTCGGCAAAGGGCTTGCTGCACTCCTCCTGCACGGCTTTCTTGTCGTAGTCGGTAATCGGCCGGGTAAGCGAATGATCGAGCAACTCGATCGCTTGGGCGTAATGCTCGTCGTCGGCCAGCCTGCGCCCGAGGGCATGGGCATCCATGGCGTATCTCGGCCGGGCCACGTCGCCCAGCCAGGCAACGTCGGGGCGTTTCTCGGGCGATTGAATCCTGTCGGCCAGGGTTCCGGCCGCCGCCAGATACTTGAAGACCAACTGTCCATCGGTCGGTTTGCGGCGGACTTCCGCCTCCAAGCGTTCCACCAACGCGGCGATCTTCCCCTGCTCGGACAGGACCCAGAAGTAATGCGTGTGCCACGATCTCCAGTCGGTCTCGTAACGGGTCTTCAGCCAGGACTCCAACTCGGCCCGGTCGCCCGTCTCCCACCAGTGGCGGCGGAATTTCTCGAAGTAGACCGGGCAACACTCGGGGTGGGCATCCAGCAGCATCCGCAACGGGCCCCACAATTCGCGCCGGATCAGGTGATCTTCGGCAACGTAATGATAGATGATCGGCGGCAATTCGAGCCGATTCAGGCGGTTGACGACGTCCGTGGTGCGGTCTTCATGGCCGGCACGGATGAACACCTCCAACGCAGCGAAAAGCGTGCGGTGGCCCGCTCCGTCAAGCCGGCTGGCCAGTTGATTCGACCACTGGATCACGTCGCGTCGAGGAAGTTCCTCGATTACCTCTTGCCGTACTTCATACCACTGCTGGGCCATCCGTTGCCGGGTTCTCAGCGCGTCGGCATCTTCGGCAACGGCGGCCGCGGCGGCAAGGACGATTACGACGAGGCAAGAGCCCGGCGTTGTGCGGCGAATCGTGGACTTGTACATGGGCCGAACTTCCTTATTCGAGGGCCGCCAGCGCCGCCGCGACGGCCCGGTTGTCGGGATCGCGTTTGGCCAGACCGCTGTAGAAGGCACGCAACGGTCCCTCCATGCCAGCGTTCAATAGCTTATCCATTCCCTCCCGGTCGACCAATTCCAGATTTGCCCGTTGTCGCCAGAGCCGCAGGGCACCGTCTTTCGCACCGCTACGGGCCGCGAGGACGGCGAAATCGACGTACCAGGAATTCACCTCACTGAGGTGCAGATCGGAGCGAACCTTCCGGAGCATCTTCTCGGCCGATTCCCAGTCGCCCGTCTTGTGGTAGGCTTGCAGCAACGGACGAGTCACGTGGCCGCGCATCTCCGGGTGCGGCCAACGCCGATAGGCGTCTTCCAGCAGCGGCAGGGCCCGGCGAGCACGACCCGCCTTCAACAGCACCTTGCCGATAACGTATCGACGGGTCGGATCGGTGTCGGGGCCGGCCAGTTTCTCGGCCTTGACGCAAAACGATTCCTTTCCCCCGCGTGCCTGCATCTTTCCATAGAAGGCCTCGAGCACCGACTCTTCCTGAGTGTCGTAGGTCTGCCGATCCGCGAGGAATTGCCACAACAGGGGATCGTCGGAATCGAACGTTGCCTGGCCTCCCGAATCGAGTTTCAGCAGCCACCAGACCAACGACGAGACGACGTCGTAGTTCGGTGCGATGCGGCGGAGTTCGCGGCGCGACAGGCCGGCCGCGTCGTCGTATCGATGTTGCCGCTCGGCAAGAAAACGCACGTACTCCCCGACGGCGATTCGGCGGTTGTCGTCCGGCGGCAAGGCTAGGGCCCGTTGGAAGGCCTCGTCGGCCTGTTTGTGCTCCTTGCGGCCGGTGTAGTAGGACGCCCGGCGGAGCCAGTATTGCACCGAATCCTTGTTTTCTTCCTCCGCCTTCTTGATGCGGCTTTCGATCACGCGTTGTCCGCTGGCCAATTGCGTCTGTCCGGCGAAACGGACCATGGCCAGGTCGTCGAGCTTCGCTTCCGGGCCGAGGAGTTCTTCGACCAGTTTCTGTGCTCGATCGAGCCGGCCGGCCGCCTTGCAGCTTGCCGCCAGTTCGGCCTTGGTCCAGCGGCGGACGAGCTTTCGGTGCTCGACGCCGGAAGGCAACATGCTGCAGCGCCACATCGCAGCGTTGAGGTCGCGTTCGGTGATTGGCCGAGTGAGTGAATGATCGAACAACGCAATCGCCTGCTCGTGATGCGTCTTGTACGCCAAAGTGTGTCCGAGGTCGTAGGCGTCGACGGCAAACTTCGGGCGGGCCACGTCACCCAGCCAGCCGATATCGGGCAAAGGCTCGGATGAAGGAATTTCCCGGGCTACCATCTCAACGGCGGCGAGATACTTGAAGGCCAATTGTCCGTCGGTCGGCTCGTTGCGGATTTCCGCCACCAGCCGTTCCACCAGCGGCGCGAGCTTCTTCCGCTCCGAGAGGACCCAGAAGTAGTCGCGATGCCAGGTTCTCCAATCGGCCTCGTACCGGCGCTTCAGCCAGGCCTCCAATTCCACCCGGTCGCCGGTCTCCCACCAGTGAAAGAGATACTGAAGGAAGTTCGACGGGCGGGAATCCGGACACGCCTCCAGGAAGATACGGAGGCTGTCCCAGAGTTGGAACCGGATCAGGCTGTCGCTTAGGTAGTCTTTGTCCCACCACTGAAGCTCGAGCCGGCAGAGGCGGCGCACGACCGCCGGAACCCGCTGGGTGTGGCCTGCACGATAGAACACGTCCAGCGCCGTAAACAGCGCCCGGCGGTCGGCCTCTTCGATCTGACCGGCCAAGGCATTTGACCATTCGATCACGTCGCGGTCGGCCAGCTTCTCGACGACTTCCCGGCGGACTTCCCACCAGTCGACGTAGTTGGCCTGCGCCGGCCAGGCAACCAAGAGGACAGCGAGGGCGCCGGCCACGGTCAACAGACCCACCGTCTCACGTTGAAGTGGGTTTCCATGCATCGGTGTGATCCCCTATTGTCCCTTGACCAGGATATTCCGCCCGTCGACCCGCAACAACACCTCACCCGACATGGAGACGGCCCCCTGCCGGTTCTCGGTCACCAGCCGCTGGAGCAGTTGGGTAAACTCCGGCGAGCCGGCCACGACGGTCCGCTGCGGCTCGATGCCGTCGTCACTGTTGATCGCCTCGGCGTCGACCCAGCGGTTGCCCCGCCGGAAGAACGCCCGGTCGTTGATCTGCTGCACTTCGGTGATCTGCACGCGGTTCATATTGGCGTCGTAGAACTCGTTGCGGCGGTTGCCCGATGTCTGCGCGATTTGGTAGTTGTTGTTGAATTCCTGGTTCACGCCTGCGATACCGACCCGGGTGTTCTGGGCCCGGTAGACGAAGTTCCGGTTTGCCTCTTGAAGGATCTGGTTGCGTACGGCCAGGTCGGTCCCCTCCTTGGCTAGGAAGGCCGTGTACTCGGTGAGGATGCCGAACTCGACCGACAGCCGCACGATCTCGTCGACCAGTTCCTTCATCTTGGGATCGTTCGCTGCCGTGGCCGTTACCACCGACGGGTCCTTGCCCGCCTCGGCACCGGCCTGGCGGATCTCGTCGATCAGCATGGCGATCTTCCGGCTGGCCCAGAGCCGCGGCACGAAACTGTTCTTCGTGGTCGCCTTGTCCAGCTTGAAGTCGAACTTGTAGGTCTTCAACGTGTCTTGGACTTCGCCGCCGAGACCGAAGCTGAGCTTCCCGTCGCCGCGGTATCTGCCCAGCACGACCAACTTGTCGCCCTCGAACAGGTCGGGAATCTCGCCCGGTAGCATGTCGGTGACGCGACGCGTGTCACCTGCCACTTTTAGCGTCGGGGCGGAGAGCACCGGTCCGAACAGTCGGCGGTAGACCTGCGAGACCTTGGCCTCGATCTCTTCGTTGGGCAGTACGAACGTGCTCACCGCCCGGCTCTTACGGGCGAGATTGGTCAACAGCGGGGCGTTGACGTCGTAGCCGACGCCGAACGTGAAGATTCGGTGGCGATGCTTGTTGGCCTTCTCTGCCGCGTTGCGGATGGCTACCTCGCTGCGAACACCCACCGTCGGCAGCCCGTCGGTCAGAAACAGCACAATCGGCAGCATCCCCTTGGTGGGCTTAGGACGCAAAGCCTCCAGCAGCGCGTCGTGGATGTTCGTGCCGCCGCCGGAAGTCAGTTGCCGAATGTAGTGCCGAGCCTCCTTCGCGTTGTTCTTATCTTTGACGACCGGCGCAGACGCAAAGCTGGCCAACGAATCGGAGTAGTCGATCACGTTGAAGGCCTCGCCGTCGTAGAGCCCGTCGATCACCTGCACCGCCGCGGCCTTGGCCTGCTCGAGCTTCTCGCCCGACATCGACCCGCTACGATCGATCACCAGCGTGATCTCGCGCCGGACCTTCGGCCGACCGTCGTCGCCGGTCACCGTGGCACTGGCCGGCAGCCCGGCGAGCAGCAGGAAATACCCGCCGTCGATCTTAGGGTCGGGATAGGCCAGCAGCGACGCCGTGACGTTGCCCGTGAGGTCCTGGAGGAAGCAAATCTGCAACGGCCCGGGCTCCTGCATCGTCTCCCGGCCAATCTTCAAAGAAGCAGTGTTCTTGCCGGCCCGCTGGAACTGCACGTCGTGGCTAGGCGAATAGACGGTCGAAATCGGGTGCTTCGACTTGATCTTCACCGATACCTCCCACGGCACCTTGTAGTCGATCGATTCGGTACGCGGCAGCACATAGTCGACCCGGGCACCATCGGCCGGCAGTAGATGCTCGTAGGTCAGCCGAATCTTCTGCACGCCGTTGGCCTCGACCGGAAAAACACTCGAACGGATCAGGTTGCAACCGGCGAACTCCAACAACGCCGGGTCCTTCATCTTCGCCACGATCGACTTGTAGGTCGCCGCGGCCTGCTCCTTAGGCAAGACCTCGGCCGACGGTTCCTTGCCCGATCCGCTGAAATCGAATCCGCGCACTGCCGCTCCGTCGGGCACGGGTACCAGTAACTCCGCCTCCAGCCGAGACCCGGTGGGATTCCTCAGGTCGATGTCCATCGTCGTCGTGGCCGCCTGCTCCAGGATCACCACGCCGACCTTCACGCCGGTAATCTCCACCCGCTGTGCCGGCCGCACGGCAAACGACCGCGATTGCGGCACGATCACGTTCGAGGCAATCGCCCGGATGTGTACGTCGAGACGCTGTGCCGCTGTTTGTGATGCCGGCAAGACAGCCAAACAAACCAGCCACGCCACCGCAAGTCGGTTTCTCAACACGCTCATCTTCGATCTCCTTTCAACGAATCGGACATAAGGCCACGGACACGAAGCCACGGGCACTGCGTCCTATTGTTGCAGAAAAGGCCCCTGCTGAGCGTAACTAGTTTGTAACGCCGCCTCCGACCGCCGCCTGCGGCTTCGCACGCGGGACGTCCACCCCCCCATTGCGGGCGTATAGCCGACACGATCACCGTCTGGTATCCTGATTACCGTTGCGGGGGCAAATGTGAGGAGATCTCGGTGGTGAACGAGGAAGCGAAACGTCCCGAGCAGCGGTTTCTCCAGGCCGTCTTCGGGGGTGAATTGTCGCGTAAGTCGCTGGAAACCGGGTTGGACATCGACAGTGACGCCACTCTCGGTGAACTCCGGGAGCGGATCGACACGGCCCTGGACACCCTCTCCTACCGCGAGCGCGGCATTCTGGAAATGCGATACGGCCTGGGTGACGGCTATTGTTACACGTTGGCCCAGGCCGGGCGGGTTTTCCGTCTTACCCGGGAACGAATCCGCCAGATTCAAGCAAGGGCACTGCGAAAGCTTCTGCGCCGGGCCGAGGAATTGCGAGCTTTGGTCCACCGACTCTGCAACCAGAGCTAATCCTTTCGCGTGGTTGTAGCTGAATTCGCAAGAATTCAGTCAAATGCGGCAACTGAATTCTCGCGAATCCAGCTACCCACGGTTAAGAATCCGGCCTCCCTGCTCCGCTGCCACCCCCCCAGGACGGTGGTTTCAGACGGGGCCGTAGCAGATTTCGGCGGCCCCACTGCCCACCTCGCAAGCTGCTCAAACCCGAAGAAACCGGAGAATCCCGCGCATTTTCCCCTCTGGACGGTTGACGAAACCGGCGAAATGGTTTATGTTGGTTGTAGTGATCGGGAGGACTCTGCGTCCTGTATGGTCGCAATTAGGTTGGAAAGGCGAGGGCGTTGGCCCCGCCGCCGGGAAACTGAAGCCACCCCTGACAAGCATAAAGACTGGAGGCAGTGAGCGATGCGTTACCTAACTCTCGGAGCAGTGATTCTGCTCCTGCCATGCGTCTGCGCAGCAGACGTAACGATCAACGTGGGTTCCCATACCCTGCTTCCCGACACTCCCAACCAGAAGATCCCCATCTACGTGGTAGCGGACGACGGTGCCCCTGTGGTTTCCGGGGTCAATATGCATGTCCAAGTTGCCGACGGTGGACCAGAGTATACTACTGGCGTGCCGCCCGGCTCGATCGACGGCCCTATCATTACCTACGTGCAAATCGTGGATGATGTCACCACACCCGGGTATAGCGAATTCCACACGACCGATTATGGCCCAACGATTTTCGGTGCCCATGGAAACCATGGCCACCTTAGCACTCATGGAGTGCTGCCGCAGCTTTATATTGAGTCAGCCGCGTTGCAGGCCGGCAGCACCGCGCCGGCTGGCCTACTGGCGATCTTGACAATCGATACAACGGGGTTCCACGAGACCGACGGGCCGTGGGATCTTGTGCTCAGCCAAGCTGGCGCCAAGCCGTCAACGGATTTGCTGGAAGACTACATATCTGGCAGTGAAATGTTAGTAAGACCCATCGACATGACGATTGTCGACGGGCAAATCAGCGTTCCGGAGCCATCCACCTTCGTCTTGCTGCTGGTGGCAGGGCTGGGCTATGTGTGTTGGCGGCGGCGCAGGGATCGGGTTTGATGCCGCGGTGACGCAAGTACCGTGGCAACAACGGGTTACGAAGAAATACTCCGCGACCGGCCCCGATAACCAGCACAAGCAGGAATGCCCTCCTAATGAGGTATTTTGGAGAATTCTCGACCTGAAGGGCCAAAACTGATTGACTTTTGCCCCGAAATGGTGCAAAATCAGGCTTGATCGTCGGTAGGTAGGTTGTCCGTATTGCGTGGTCGCCGACAATCGACGGTCAAATCGTGAAGGCTTTGATTCAATCTAACCCGCCTTGAGGCAGCGTAGGCTTCAACTCGACAAGCGTTCGATGCCGGCTCCAGCCGGTATCTTGGCGAGCTGTGAAGCCGTGCGTTGCGTTCTGTCGCGGGGTCTTTCCCTGAGGCCACAGGCGTAGCTCGCAATGCGCTCCCTGATTGATCAGAGCCCCGTTCCACCGGCGCACCAGCGGAGATCCTTGCGCCGGGAGAAGCAAACACTTGATCGCAGACATCGTGGTCGCAGTCGACCACAGCGAAAAACGGAACAGAACTTCAGAATGGATTCGCCAGTTGTACTTGAGGTGAATTCGGCTGTCTTGCAACGGCGTTTACTTAGGAGGTGACCAGAGATGACGCGGGCTATTACGGCGAGCTTGGCTATTCTGTTGCTGACGGCGTCCCCGATGATGGCGGCGCTTGTCACCATCGGAAACCATCCGCTTCGCCCGAATCAGGCCAACCAGACGATTCAGGTCCTGGTGCAGGGCGGTGAGCAGATCCAAGGCATGGAACTGCGGGCGATGATCGGCGGAGGCGGCACGGCACACGGCGGAGTAGCCGGACCGATATTCAAAGTGCCCGGCCCTCCCATCAATCCCATCCCTCTGCCCGATCCTCTCGACAACAACGACCCCAATTGGGACCCGGCCATGCTGCCGGGAACCATCTGGCAGACCCTCAACGACAGTGGCGTGCGAATCGACACCTTCCCGGACCCGTATACCGACCACGCGCAGTTGTTCCTCGGCGGCGTGACGACCGGCGGTGACTACTCCGCCACCGTACCGGCGGGCACGCCCACCGAATCGGCCGTGCTGGTCAACTTCGTCATCGACACCACGGACTTCAACTCGGGGACGTGGGATCTGGAACTCACCGGCACGCCGGACGGCATTACCAAGCTGCTGGCACCGGTGCTCGTTACCCCGGGAGATCCGCCAGAGTACTTCGTTGAGTCAGTTTCTACAGCGATTACCAACGGAACGATTCAGATTACCGCTCCGTTGAACAGCATCGACACGGGCAATTGGAACGCCGGCACCACCTGGGACGGTGGCGGCGCCTTGCCCACAATTTTCGACATGACGGGGGTAGGAAACCACGTAGTGACCGTCGATTCCGACGGTGAAGCCTTCTCGCTGGCGATTACCAACGCAGGCGGAAAGGTGGCGGTTAATTCCGGCAGGAAGCTGGATCTTTACGACAGCTTGGACGTCGGACCCGGAACGGTGCAGATCGCACTGACCGGAGAGCTCAACGTGGGCGCCGGAGCCACCACGGCTGCCGGCTCGACGTTGGTCAGCGAGGTATCCGGGAGTGATGGTGGAGTGACAAGCGTTACCGACGAGCTGGATCTCAGCGCGGCCGGCGATGCACTGGCACTCGAGTGGATTCCCGGACCGGCAAAGTTCGGCGGCGATTACGAGGTCGCCAACTACGGATCGCGAACCGGTACGTTCGACGCCTTAGGTGGCGGCAACATCGGCATCGCCTACTATGCCGGAATCGACCACGTTACGGACGACAAGGTCACCGTGTCGCTGTTCGACCTGCTCGACGCCGACGCCGACTTGGACGGCGACGTGGACTTCGGCGACTACATGATCCTGGAGGCCTCGTTCGGCGGCCCCGGCCAGTGGAAGGACGCCGACTTCGATTTCAACGGCGTCGTCGATTTCGGCGACTACATGATCCTGGAGG
>JABMRB010000766.1 GCA_013202865.1 Candidatus Nealsoniibacteriota bacterium
AGTTCACCGGCCGGATCGGTAAGATTCTTGTCGGAAGCGAACACCAGGAGGTACGCGTTGGGCTCAAGCGACCGGGCCGGAAACTGCCACTTGGTCAACTCGGTCGTGTCGTCGGTCAGCGCCCAACCGTTGAGGTGTACGGTCGCGTTGGTCGGATTGTGGATTTCGATCCAATCGGAGTAGTCACCGTCCTTGTCTGGGATTGTATTGTTGTTGATCGCCATGAACTCACTGATGACCAACGGCCCAGCATCAAGCATCCGGCGATCTTCCAGCGTCTCGAAGGCGAGTTGGCCGCCCCGAGCGGGCAACTTACGTTGCAAGCGACGGTCGTCTCCCGTAGCGGGTCCGTTTGGCAAGTTGGACATGGACAGCTCTCTGCACAGGAGCGTCTTCCGCCGTCGGCGTACGGAATCGTACGGCACGACAACAGCGTAAGGGTGACGGTTCGCCCGTGCCGGTTGCGTCAAGTTCAAGGGCTCAGACAAGCTCCATTATGGCCGAAACGGGCGTTGGGGGCAACTTTCCTGTGGGAAGCGGGGGGGGAGCTATACCTTGGGCGCATGAAAACGGGCCACCGGAAATCCGGCGACCCGTAGTGTGTTTTGGCAGATGCGTCAGGGCGACTAGCCCCGCTTGCTGTCCAGCATTTCGTGGATGCTCTCGGTCGTACCCTTACGCCACGCACCACCCCGCCGGCGCCAACCGTAGGCACCCATCGAGAACAGGCCAAGCAGCGACCAGATCATGAGGGTAGCCGGTTCGGGGACAGCGGGGCCGCTGACGTCTCCCGTACCGGTCGCGTCGAAGGTCGCGAAAAACTGTTGATCCGCGGTATACGTTGGGTCTGTTAGCGTCACGATCGCGCTGATCTCGACCTCATCCAGGAACTCCAGACCGGGGGGGAGATTCTGGATGCCCGTATCTGCAATGGCTCCATGTGCCCAAAGTTTCAACTCCCCCCCAGTAGTTGCCGGGTCGAAGAGGTCGAAGGAGAGTTGGTCGAGCTCAAGCTGGAGCCCCCACGCCCCACTGCTGGCGGTGGAAGTCAGCAGATCGAATCCGAATGGGGTGGTGTTCGACGAAACTACCGTGGGCGGTGAGCCGGCGGCAGGAATGTTCAGTACGTTCTGAATCAGTACGTCGGCGTAAATGTCGCTCGAGAGGCCCGCCACAGGGACTCCATCCAGAAAGAAATCAAGCGCGGTAAGCTCGTCAGCTTCGGCCGAATTGCCTGTGCCTCCGGCAATATTGGTGGCATCGTACAAGTTGCTGCCATCGTACTTCAGATCAAGGCCGGTAAAGTGAATTCTAAGCACGGCGCCTGAAGCGGGCGCGGATGCAAAGGTTACGGCCAGCCCCAACACCAGCAGGATCGCGATAGCAAGTTTCGAGTTCATGATGCACCTCTCTAGTGGAAACGTGTTGTAGATGAAGTAAACCAGGGGAACCACGCCCCCTACATAACCATATAGACCGCCGAACCCCCAAATGTCGCAAAAAAGAAATCAAAACGGCCCGTTAGGGGGGGCGGTGGACTTGGCGGGCCTGATGACCCACCGTAGACACATAGATCCCACCCGATGGTTGGCTAATCGGTGCCACTGAACGGCTGAAGCGATTCAACCGGCGGCCGGGAACCGCCCGCCGACGAGCTGGCGGACCTCTGCCAGCCAGTCCTCACGCTGCTCGGGCGTGCTGAGAATGATCGACTCGAAATTGCGGCGAAGGAAGTCGTCGATGCCGCAGAAATTGAACACGCAGGCCTTCCAGAGGTTCTCCAGCGGATCACCGAATAGCGCCAATTCGGCGTCCCGCGGCGTGTTCGAGGTGGTCAGCACGAGCGCCCGACGGCCTTGGAGCAGGCCGACCACGCCCTCGGGACCGAATTCGTAGCAATGGCCCTGCCGCAATACCCGGTCGATCCAGCCTTTGAGGATGGCCGGCGGCTGCCCCCACCAGTTGGGGTGGACGATGATGTAGCCATCGGCCGCGACCACTTCGTCGAGGTGTTGCCGGACGACCGGGTCGAGTTCAGCGTCCTTGGGGATCTCCTCGTGCGGCAAGACGGGGTCGAAACCCTCCTGGTAGAGGTCGTGGTAGACCACCTGATGCCCGGCAGAGCGGAGCACCTCGATGGCCGTCGCGGCGATTGCGTGGCAGAAACTGCCGGTCTTCTGATGCCCGATGAGCACAAACAGATTCATGGTGGGCGGCTATCCTTCCGCAGGGGCAGCCGGTACTGCCTCAACGGCCGGGGCCACCGGAGCAACCGGAGCAACCAGTTTTCCGTCGGGTCCTAGTCCGGCGGCCTTCCACGCGCTTCCGAGTGCCTCGGCCGTCTGTTTGACCACGACCTCGCGACGCCTGGTATGGAAAATGCCTTGGCTGGGTATAACCGTCACCGGGCCGTCGTATCCCATCTCGCCCAACGTGGTCAGCATAGAGGCCACGTTGACCCGGCCGTTCTCCGCGTCGGGCAACAGCCGGGACTTCTCGTCCAGGTCCGCCGCAGCCACGTCGGGGGACATCTCGGCAACCTGCACGGCCACGATCTGTTCGAGTGGCAGGCTGCGGATCGTGGCGGCCGATCCGCCACAGGCGACCAGATCCCAGACGTCCAGCAGCATACCCATATTGGGGGTGTCGATCATGTTCACCAACAGGGTCAGGGCGTCCAGATCGTGAACGAACTGGAATGCCCGGTCTTTTCGGAGGTACTCCGCCGCCTGAAATCCTACGCCAAACCGCACACCGACGGGCTGCAAGGCCTGGGCGATTTGCGAAAATCGATCGCGATGGAACTCGAAGTTCTCGTGATAGGGCCGGGTATCGCAGGCCGGCGACAGCGTAGCCAGACACCGCGTGCAACCGACCTCGACCGCCACCTCGGCGTATCCCGGCAGCTTTTCCAGATCCGCGCGAAACACCCCGTCTTCGGTATTCCAGGCCAGCGGCAACTGGAAGGACCCAAGCCGGATCTTGGCGCTATCGATAAGCCGTCGGGCGTACGGCATGCCGTGGAGCTTCGCCCGCGTTGCAAACTCGGCCACATCGAGGTCCATCCCCCCAAATCGATAGGTCAAGGCCAGCTCGATGATCTCGCTTTGATGGCCGACGACGCCAAGCGCCGAGTGGTTGAGGTTCTTGAACATGGCAACACTCCAAGGGATTTCACAAGGACGAACTTCGACACCGCCAGCCGACCACCGCCGACCCGGGGCGAATTTCCCATTATTGCAGATCCGCCGGGGCAGTCCAAGGGGCATGTCATTTCCGCTGCGGGGGGCCCGCGCGACGGCCGCAGTGCCACCTGTGAGGGGTGGCGTGACGAGTGGCGGCCAGTGCGCCCCGACTGGGTCCGCGGCGACAAGCCCCCTAGCGAAGGCTATACTTACGGGTCTTGTTGCCTTCGCCCCACACCCTCCATGCTCGTTGACCTATGATCTGGCTCGAAATCCTCGTCCTGGCCACGGTGCAGGGAATCACCGAATTCTTGCCGATCAGTTCGTCGGGCCACTTGGCGGTCGGCGAGGAGGCATTCAAACAGTTGTTCGGTTTTCCCATCGAAGAGAAGCTGACCGTCCACATCGTTTTACACGGGGGGTCCTTGGCGGCCATCTTGGTCTTCTACTGGCAGCAAATCTGGCGACTCTTGGGCGAAGACCGCCGTGTGATCGGATTGATCCTCGTTGGCAGCATCCCGGCGGCCTTCGCCGGGCTGGTGTTGAAAAAATACTTCGAGGCCGTGCTGGTCAGCCCGCTGGTGGCCGGATGCATGTTCCCAATCACCGGGATCATGCTTCTTTGGGCAGCAAGGCGGAAGCCGGGTGAGACGGACTATCTGGAACTGGGATACGGCCAGGCACTGGTGATTGGCGTTTTTCAGGCCGTCGCCATTCTGCCGGGCATCTCGCGAAGCGGGTCGACGATCGTGGCCGGTTTGGCCTTAGGCCTAAAACGCGAGCAGGCCGCCACATTCTCGTTCCTCCTGGTGATCCCCGCCATCGGAGGGGCCATGTTGCTGGAAATACTCGACAACCCGACTCGCGACGTGGCCGTCGGACCGCTATTTGCCGGGGCCGTGGTCAGCTTTGTCGTCGGGTTGCTGGCCCTGCGGTGGCTCGTGCTGTGGCTCAAACAAGGCCGACTGGACCTTTTCGCCTGGTGGGTTATTCCGTTGGGTGTGGTCGTGGTCGCCTGGCAACTCTGGCCGCTCTTGCCGTTCATTCAGCTTTTTTTGCGGTTTCTTTTGGGGAATTGAGAGCCAACTACTGTCGCCGCATCGTGAATTAACGGTGGACTCGGCCGGTCCGGATGGATATAATCGACTGTTGGCGGTTGGCGTGGCAACCGATAGATTGCCAAGGTGAAACCGCCGCCCGGGGGCGAACTGGATTCGACCGGGCAGCTTGAAGTGTAAGTGGCGTGTCGTGGTTGGTCAGTTGGCCACGTAAAAAGCTGACCGCA
>JABMRB010000767.1 GCA_013202865.1 Candidatus Nealsoniibacteriota bacterium
CGGCCTTCATGGCGTCCAGCGCCATCTTCGCGTGCCAGTGGGCGGGCGTGGAGATCATCACGGCGTCGAGGTCTTTGCGCGCGAGCAGGTCTTGATAGTCGGCGTAGACGTCGCACCCGGTGGTCATCGCGTGCTTCGCCTTGTTGTAGCCGTCGACCCGCGTCTTCGCTTCGTTCATTCGCCAGCGGTCGGCGTCGCAGACGGCGAGGATGCGGCAATCGTCCTGTCGCTGAAAGAGCCGGATGTTGGCGTTGTAGCCCTGTCGGCCGGTGCCGATCATGCCCATGGTCACCGTCTCGCTGGGCGGCGTGGCGCCGAGCACGTGCGACGGAACGATCGAAGGCACGGCGACGGCTGCGGCCGCCAGACCGGAGTGCTTCAGGAAAGCGCGGCGGGAGAAACGGGAGGTTGTGTTGTTCATGTCGTGCTCCTCGTTGGGAAAGTGCGTTCGATCTCACTTGGCGCCGCGGTCCGCGCCCGTGACGCAGAGGTTCTTGTTCTTGGCCGAGAAGACCAGCGCGACCACCGCCGATGCGGAGACTCGCGATCCTCGTTGGAAATCGTACGGGTTGTTGTCTCGATTGGGTTGGTAGTAGAACGTGCCGTCGGCGCATTGCGAGAGCGTGAACCACCATCGGTTGCTGTCCATCATCTTGCGGAAGCTCGTCGGGTCGACGTGGGCCGCCAGGGCTGTGTAGCCCATGCCCATCAACGGCGAGCCGTGCGTGTCGGGCATCGTCTCGGGGTGTTCTCCGATGCATCGGGCGTGGGCCAAGGCTCGCTTCATGTACTTCTCGTCGTCGTAAGGGCTGAGGAAATTGGCCACCCCGGCCGCTCCGGTGCGCCCCATGTCGGCCCATCGATCGTGGCGGCTGACTGCGTCGGCGTACCAGACGTAACCGTTGCGACCGGTGCCGCGAACGAGAAAATCGTACGCTTTGTCGTGCCGGGCGCGGTCGATCTCGATGCCGCAACGATGCATCAGAGCCAGCACCAAGGCGCCCTGGCCGGTGGTCATGCCGATCGGGCCGTATCCTTCGTAGCCCGGATTGTGGCCCCAGCCGCCGTGGGCCCTTTGGTTGTCCTTCGGCGGATTTCTGTCCTTGGACGATTCGGCGATTTGAGATGTGTTGACGTATTGGCTGGAGATCAGGAAGTCGTGGACCTGCTGGAGTTCCGGCAACACCCACGCTTCCTTCGTGGCCAGATAGTATTCGCTCAACACGATGCCGGCCGCCATGTAGCGCCAGTTGATCAGCCCGGAGAAATCGGCCGCCTTGGTGGTGCTTGCGTGCATCTGTGCGCATTTCTTTACCAGCGGGAGGTATTCCTTCTTTCCGCTTGCCAACAGAGCCAGCGGCGCGAAGGTGTTCGTGTGGGGCGGTCCCCACGAGCCGTCGTCGCGTTGTTCGGCGGCCAGGAACTTGTAGAGTTCTTCGAGAATGAGGTCCGATTTCTTGCAGTCGGTTGGAAACGTTTTGCCGTAACGGCCGTATTTCGTCGGGACGTCCAGTATCACCTGCAACGTTTTGCCTTCGCGTAGGACGTCCACGGTCAACTTGCCTTGGAGTTCGTCTCCCTGGCTTTCGTCCAGCGCATTGCCGAAGTCCATGATGGGGCCGTGACCGCCGAACACTTCAACGCTGTAGCCGTTTCGATGCGGGGTTGCGAACTTCTTGCCGTTGGCGCCGACGATCACGTCGTCAGGCTGAATCTCTCCGTGGGCCGGTGTGTCCTCGAAGACGTACTTGATCAACAAGTGCGTGGGCTGATCCTTGATGAGTTCGGCCCGTAGACCCGTGATTCCCAGGTTGTAGTACCAGCCGCCCACTTCGGCGTCCGGCCCGTTGCGAGTCGTGTGTTTCCAGGGCATGCCGCTGTCGTGGTAATGAACCTGTCCCCAGGCAGCCGGGCAGGCGAACGAAAGGAGAAACAAGAGAGCGGGCACCATTGACTGTTTCATGACGGGAATCCTTTGTGGTTGGATGCGACGATGACGGTAAGAGTCTAATCGAAGAAGCACAACTCCGCAAGCACAGACAAAGCGAGCCGCGGGGCTTGCCCCCGCGCTTCTGTTGCGCCGGGGATTCCGCTGCGCCGGGGTAAACCCGGCGGCTCGCTGGGAATTTGAACTCCCCACGCCGGAAACACGTTGGACACTGGAAAGAGACCGTGATAAGATCGTCGACGTTGCCGAATTACGCCGCCGGTCACGTGGGCATAGCCAGGAGAGCGAAACGATGATGACGTCCCCGACGCGATGTGTGATTGCACTTGTCTTGACCTGCTGTGCCCTGCTGCAAACCGCCGCAGCAGCCGAGACCTATCGCGAACGATACCGCCCGCAGCTCCACTATACGGTCAAGAAGGGGTGGATCAACGATCCGTGCGGGCTGGTCTACTACGACGGCGAGTACCACCTTTTCAACGACCACAATCCGTTTGGCAACGTGATCCCGGGGGCCCTGGGAGCGAAGGACCGGCCGCCTTCGCGATGGTCGCATGCCGTCAGCCGCGATCTGGTACATTGGCAGCAACTGCCCGTGGCGATCCTGCCGGATAAGCTCGGGGCCATCTTCTCCGGCTCGGGCGTGGTCGACGCGGCCAATACGGCCGGGTTTGCCAAAGGCGCCGACAAGACACTCGTGCTGATCTACACGTCGGCGGGGCGGCCGTTCAGCCAGAGCATCTCGTACAGCAACGACCGGGGGCGGACGTGGACGCGATACCAAGACAACCCGGTCGTGCCGAACCAGGGCATGATGGCCACCGAACGCGACCCGAGGGTGTTTTGGCACGAGCCGACGAAGCGGTGGGTCATGGTGCTGTACGTCAAACGGGGCGTGGCACGACTGTTCACGTCCGCCGATCTGAAACACTGGACCCACGCGTCCGACCTGACCGGCCGCAACTTCCACGAGTGCCCGGACATGTTCGAGTTGCCCGTCGACGGCGACAAGACGAAAACGAAATGGATTGTGTACGACGCGCCGATGAACTACTCCGTCGGCACGTTCGACGGCAAGACGTTCACACCCGAGGCCGGCCCGTTTCGAGGCGACTACGGCGGGAACTTCTACGCCGCCCAGACCTGGACCAACACGCCCGGTCGCTGTATCCAGATCGCCTGGATGAACGGCGGCAAGTATCCGGGCATGCCGTTCACACAGCAGATGAGCTTTCCATGCGAGTTGCGGCTCGTCACTGGCCCGGACGGCCCGAGACTCTATCGCTATCCGGTGAGCGAGATCGCGGCGTTGCACGTCGACAAGGGGCTGGTCGTAACCGACAAGCGGTTCAACGCGGGCGAGAACCCGCTGGCTGGCGTCTCGGGCGATCTGTTCGACGTCGAGATGGCCGTTCGCCCGGGACCGTCGGGTGAGTTCGGTCTGCGGATGCACGGCCAGACGGTGACTTGGGCGGCGGGCAAGCTCTCCGCGCTTGGCCGCACCGCCGATGTTTCGCCCGTCGACGGTGTCGTCCGTTTGCGGATCCTGCTGGACCGCACGTCGCTGGAGGTGTTTGCGAACAAGGGCCAGATCTCGATGAGCACGTGTTTCGTACCCGCGGAGCAAAACACGGCGCTGGAGTTCTTTGCCAAGGGGGCGGAAGTGCATGTTGAAACGCTGACGGTTCACAAGCTGCGGTCCGTGTGGGAGGGTGACGTTGAGTGAGGCACAGTGGCACCGGCGTCTCGCCGGTGATGTCTAGGTTGAACTACTCGCTCCCCCTTTGTTCTGAAAACGCATGTCTCTTTCCGTTAGATCGAGAAGAAAAGGACAGGCATAATCCCAATCCATTATCCCGGCATCATAATTCAGGGGCGTTTACGCCCCTTTGCCGCGAAGCGGTATTAGGCCCGTGCTTTAGCACGGGTGACAGTAGGTCGATCGCCTGATTCTCCCCCCACCTCCCCCAGCCGCGGCGCGGCTGGGGGAGGTGGGCTGCGGCGCGGGCGCCGTGGCCCACACCACCCGACGTAAACGTCGGGCCTACTACCGCCTACGGCGGCAAGGGCCATGAATGGCCCTGAAGATTGCTCCCCAAACTCCGAGACGGGCGGAAAAAGGAAGGCGTTCGGCGGCGACTGCAAATTGAAAACAAATGGCCCAATTCCCCAGCTTGAAAACGCCCGGGCGATACCATACAGTAGTACACGTCGCAATACGCGGCACTTGCTCTTTGAAAACTGAGACCGGACGCAACGAAAACGGCTCGCTCTGCGTCCGAACGCACCCCGTGCGAGACCTCTGGTTGTCGCAAGACGACCGCGCGGACAACAACCTGACGACTTCCGCAGACGTAACCCGTTGCCCCGAAAGCACTTGCGACAAGAGATTGATTCCCGGAGTGAAGTGGAAAAATTTAAGTCCTTGTCACACAACAACTTGCGGCATAATGGCACGCCGACGGGCGCCGTCCGATGCGGCCGTTGGGCTCAGGGGCATTCGAGCTTAACTACCTGTCAGACAAGTACTTGCATCCATTCGGACCGGCAATTGTTTCCCTTTGGGCCAAAAAATCGAGGAAACAATTCATAACCCCTTGTTGCCAGGTCACTTACGACGACCAAAATCGCCCAAATCGACCGCAGCCAACTGGCGCCAACACGGTGCCTCGATCGTCGTAAGTCGTTCACAGAACCTGCCTTGCGGCCGACGGCCGAACGACAGCAAGTTGATTTCACCCAGCATGGGGCGGGGAAAATAAGGAAGACCAACGCTTGTCGGCTCCTTAGGCGGCGGGCGGCTCGATGCCGAAATCGCGGATTGTCAGCAGGCTGGCCAACTCGTAGCCGCGCTTGGCAAAGGCCTCGGCCCCGCCTTCCATGCGGTCGATGATGGCGATCACCCGTGTGACCTTCATGCCGAACGCCTCGACCCGTTCGATCGCCTCCAGCGACGACCCGCCGGTGGTGACCACGTCTTCGACGATCACGACCTCGTCGCCCGGCTTGACGGGGCCCTCGACGTATTGGTTCGTGCCGTGGCCTTTCGACTGCTTGCGGACCATGAACCCGACGACCGGTGTCTCGCGGACCGCCGACATGGTGACCACGGCCGCGGTGATCGGGTCGGCCCCGATCGCCATCCCGCCGACGGCCGTCGGCATCTCGGGCCCGAGCAGATCGAGGATCCCCTCGGCAACCAGCCGGGCCCCGGCCGGGTCGAGCGTCACCTGCTTCCCGTCGAGGTAGTAGGTAGCCTTCTTGCCCGAGACCAGCGTGAAGTCACCGAACTTCAGGGCCTTCTCGCGAACCAGTTCCATCAGCGCCCGTTTGTCGTACATTACACAATTCCTGCCGAAGGGGACTCGAATAGTTGGTCCCAGATGTATAGCATCCCCGGAGAGGCTACGGAAGGGGGGGGGATGGAATGCAGAATGATGAATGCAGAATACGGCGAGCCGCGGGGC
>JABMRB010000768.1 GCA_013202865.1 Candidatus Nealsoniibacteriota bacterium
GGCAACTACCGAATAGCTTATCGTCATCATACAAACCGCCCAACCCTAAACCCCAGTCCCGAGCCCCCAATCCCAAATCCCAAATCTGAAATCCCCTCACACCAACCCCGACCTCCGCCGCAGTCCCCAGGCCGTTGCCCAGAGGACCATCGCGGCAGAGAGGACCCACCAGCGGTCCCAGGCGGTGGTTTGCACGGTTCGCTGGGGGCGGCTGCGGGTTAGGTGGCCTTCGAATTGGCGGACGATCGCCTCGGGATCGGCGTCTTTCAGTGCTGCGCCGCCGCTGTTTTGGGCGATCTCCTTCATTTCGTTTGGACGCGTCCGAACCTCCAGACGTTCCCGCAGGCTGCCGCGGACGTCGAACGCAGCCGAGGCCGAGACTTCGTCGTCGACGCCTAATGCTCGGATGCGATACTGGCCCTCCTCCAACGGCCGGTCGAATACCACGCGATATTGGCCCGGGTAGGTGCCCGACGGGATCGGCGTGAAGTGCTCCGGCTCGGCAAGCGACCCGCCGCTGAGCTCGATCTGCGGCACTGCGTCCCTCGCTGTGCCCTGGAGACTTTCTTCTCGGACCAGCAAAGTGGCCGTGGGGGTCTGGGTCGTGCTGAAGATCACTTCGTCGGCCCGCAAGGCCAGATCCTGCGACGGCATCAGCCGGCCCGGTTGCGAGACCAGCCAACGGATCATGCTTCGCCAAAGCCGCCCATAGACCTTCTCCTGCTCTTTGTACTCCGGCGAAAGGAAGGCCCATCGCCACATCCCGGCACCCTCGACCACGATCACCCAACCGCTGCCGACCGGCTTGCGAGTGATGACCGGCCGGGGCTGCTGACCCTCGCCTGCCGCGGCGGCCCATACCACCGTCAATGCTTTCACGTCCGCGGTCTGGGCGACCGATGCCAGCGACGGCAGCCCGGCAAGCGGGTCGTCCCCACCGGGCGTGGGCAACCATCGCAGGTCCTTGCCCGCGGTGGTCCACTGCACGCGGAACCGCGATTCGGAAGCCGGCGACCAACGCACCGGCATCAACGCGCCGAGCCGCTGACTGATCTGCGAGGCGGGCGGACCGCGGAAACAGACCAGCGAACCGTCGCCCTCCTGAAGCCACCACTTCAGCCCGGTCAGGGCCTCCTCGGTCAGATACACCTCGGCGTTGTGGCCAAGCACCACGATCTGGTAATCGGCCAAGGCGTCCGCGGTGCCGAGAATCTTGCTCGCGTCGGTCTCGATCGACCACGAATCGGTTCGCACGGGCAAGGGGGCTTCCTCGTTGTCGTTATCGCCGACGTCGGCCGCCGGGGTCGCGCCGCTTTCGTCTTTCGGTTCAGCGCCGGGCCGCTGCCGCGTGATGGTCCGCTTCATCAGTCGGCCCTCGGCCATGCGAACCACGCTAACCAACTCCACGGAGCGGTCCTGGGAGAGTGTGCGGATGAGAAACTTCGTGTCCCAATATGGCTTGCCCTCCAGCAGCAGCACGCGGACCGGCTGATCGACTACGCGAAGCAGCAGCGACGCCGCGTTGTTCACCTCCGTGATCTCGTCGCCGACGGGCTCGGCACGGAACTCGAAGCGATACAGCCCGGGCTTCTTTCGGGTGACCTCGAAGACCACTTCGGTGACGCCGTCCGCGGTCAGTTCCACGTCGCGTTGTTCGACAATTTCGCCTTCGGAAACCAGACTCAACGAGGTCCGCTGTGCGAGCGAGCCCCGCTGCGTGAGCGTGACCTGTACGGGCACCTGTTGGCCGACAAAGGCCAGTTCCTGCGGCATGTTCAGGCTGACGGCCAGGTCCTTCACGCCCGTCTGTCCGCCGAGCGTGGTCGCGTAGACCGGGGCGGCCATCGACTTGGCCTTGGCCACCGCGGCGTTGACCCGCTTGGAGCGGCCGGCGTTGTGGATGCCGTCGCTCAACAGGATAATCGCCTGGCCCTGGGATCGGTCTTCGTCCAGGGCGTCTTCGATCGCGGCGGCGACGTCGGTTACTTGGGCCTCGGGCGCGTCGAAATCCGCCGGCTTAGGTTCCGCCCGGGTCGACTCGGATGCAAAGTAGGCGACGTCGATCTCGTAGCGGTCCTTCAGCGCAGTCTTGATCTTCTCGGCCATCTCGCAAGCGACCTCGTAGCGGCTTATGCCGTCGGGCATGTCGCGGGTGGCCATGCTGCCGGAGGAGTCGATGCGGATCGACAGCAGCGGCTTGCCCGGCGGCGGCGGGATCTGCTCCAGCCACGTCGGGTTCAGCAGAATGGTCATCGGCACGGCGATCGCCACGGTCATCAGCACCATCACCACGGGCCACCGCCGCCGCGGCAGCCGCCGCCGGCTGACCACGCCGTACCATCCCAAC
>JABMRB010000769.1 GCA_013202865.1 Candidatus Nealsoniibacteriota bacterium
GCCGTTGGCTGAACCCCCAAAATCCGTGACGGTCAGGTTTTTTCGTCCTAATCCAACCTCGGCACGCGGTTGATAGCCGCTACGAAAGGACTGAAGACTGACAACTGAACACTGAAAACCTCCCTCCACACGTGTTCCGCCCAGCGGCGCAATAAAAGAGCCGCATATCACCACGGCCCCCCGCACACCGAGGGGGTGCGAGCGGAGTGAAACAGCCGTGGAAGCGGCTTTTGCGAGCAGCTTTGGCGACCTGGGCGCGGAACTCAGACCATGTCTTTGAGGTTCTTCAGCGGGCGCACCTTGACCTTGCAGTAGGCCGCCCGGGCCTTGACGTCCATCAACTCACCCGGCTTGAAGGGATTCGGAACACCCGTCTTGGCCGGTCGAGCTGCGACCTTCTTTTTCTCGATCTTCAGCAGACCCGGGATCGCGAAGGCGCCGGCCCCACGGGGAGCCAGATTCTTCTTGATCTCATCCGCCAAGGCCTCGAGAACGGCGGCTACCTGCTTCTTAGTCAGGTCCGTCGCAGCAGCGAGGTTGTTGAGGATTTCGGTCTTGGTCGGTGGTTTCTTGGCCGCTTTTGCCATAGTAATTATCCTCCATGCAAGGAATCTAGTGGGAGTTTGTCCGTCCGGTAAAATACATCAGACCTGCTGATTAAATCGGTTCTGGCGAGAATTGCAATACGGAAAACGGCCAAAACCCTGGAAAAAGTGGGAAATACTCCGAGAAACGGTAGTTTTTCGCCCGTTTCTTGGTCCCACAGGCCATTCTAACAGCCAAATTACGGGGTTTGGGACCGATTTTCCGGCCGCCCGCGAGCACCGACAGGGAATACGACCGCCCGCTATCCACTCGCCACTATCTACCCCCCCGAACGCAGTCGGGGGGCGTTGAATCGCCACTCGCCACTCCCCACTGCCCATTGCCCGGCTCTGTCACGGCGGATCGGGGCGGCGGCCGCCAGGTTGCAAACACAGTGCAAATCATCTAAGATATGGAATAGCAAGTGTTTACGTTGATTTCTTGCCGGTTCGACGAGCCGCGACGATCGGCGGCGCCGAAGCCCGCCAGGGGCAAATGGTCGGCTTGCGCAGGAAAAGGCGGGAAAAGACTGTGCAGATGTGAACTTCTTGCGTAGCATGGACCACCAATCCGTGAAAGAGTAGCCGCCCGGCGGTAACCAACAGACGACTTGTTGGGCCGTGGGCGGTCGCGATGTGTGTTTGCTTACCGGTTTCCCTTCGGAGCTTCGCCGCGGAGCGAGAGGCATGGACATCAAACAGAGCAAATGGAGTTCTTCGGCATGGCTGGCGGTTGCCGCCGTTGCTGCCGCCTTGGTTCCGGTGGCGGCGTGCGCACAGCCTAAGGTCGCCGTGCAGATGCGTTTCGGTATGGCGGGGCGCACGGTCGTGGCGGGGATGCGGCCCGAAAACGTCTTTCCGAGGGCCGATCGGCTTTTGATTCAACGGCTCGACACGGCCGGCGAGTCGATCCCTCGCGAACGTTACGTTGCCGCCGTTAAGTGTCTTCAGGATATCCTCGACAGCCCCGAGGACCACTTCTTCCAGCCCGACAGGAACGTATCGATTCACCGCAGCCTGAAGGCCGAGGCACAGCGTATGATCGGGCAATTGCCGCGCGCCGGCCGCGACCTCTACCGAGTGCAGTACGGGTCCGATGCGCGGCAGATGCTTGAAGCGGCCGTCACGGCCGGCAATCCGGCAAAGCTGGCCGAGGTCTCGCGACGATTCTATCACACCGAGGCAGGCTACGAAGCGACGCTGCTGTTGGGGTTGCACCACTACGACCACGGCAGACCGTTGGCGGCGGCGCTCACTTTCCAACGGCTTGGCCGAGCAATGCCCGACGACGATCGTTTTGAGCCCCGATTCTCGCTGGCACTGGCAACCTGCTGGCTTCAGATCGGCATGCCGGATCAGGCCCGCGGCGTGTTGGCGGCTTTGATGCGGCGGCGTGGCAGTGACGAACTGACGGTCGCCGGCGGGCAGATCTCACTGCCGAGCACCGAAGCCGAGGCGGTCGACCGGCTCGCGACGCTCGCCGGGCCTGTCGGGCTGGCCGGGCCCGCAGCAGCCGACAACTGGGGCTTGCACCGCGGCAGTCCGTCGCGCCGCGCGGTCACTTCGGCAAGCGTGCCGCTGTTGAACCTGCTGTGGAGGATTCCCGCGGCTTATGGCGACGAATCGGCAGCAAACGGCGATGATTCAGAGGAGACCACGCTGCGGCGACTGATGCGAGAACGGGCGCAACAGGGGTTGCCGGTCGTGCCGGCGACGCACCCCTTGGCGATTCATCGGGAGTTCACGATCAAGACGCCCGGCAAGAGGCCGTGGCACATTGAGGATGTTGTCCTGCTGCGAACGACCAAGAGTCTGTTGGCGGTCGATTTCGCGACCGGAAAGCGGATTTGGGAAACCGGGGCCGACCGTTCCTGGTCGGTGCCGAGCCCGAGGGCTTCGACGGCGTCGACCGCCGTGAAGAGTGCGCAGCGGGCGAGGGACCTGGCAACCCGGATGTGGCAGGACTCGACTTACGGTACGCTTAGCAGCGACGGCGAACTCGTCTTCAGTATCGAGGATCTCGATTCGCCGACGTCGGCGACTCGGGCGGTGGGCTTGAACGTCGCGATGGGGTCGGCGACGGCGCCGCGCGGGCCGTACAATCGCCTGGCGGCGCACGATATCCGCACCGGCAAGATTCGTTGGCACTTGGGGGGCCCCGCCGACGAGTACGCGTTGCGCGAGGCCGAGACCTTCTTCCTCGGCCCGCCGCTGCCGCTGATGGGGCGGCTTTACGTGCTGGCCGAGGTCGAGAACGAAATCCGGCTGATGGTGCTCGACGGCAAGACCGGTGAGACACTCTGGAATCAGCGCCTGGCAACGGCGGAGATGAACGTCGTACAGGACCGAACGCGCCGGTTGGCCGCGGCGTCGCCGTCCTACGCCGACGGAATCCTGATCTGCCCCACCTCGGCCGGCGCCGTGGTGGCGATTGATCTGGCCACGCGGTCGCTGCTGTGGGGCTACTCCTACCGCCGCGACTATATGCCCAACGTGAGCCGGTCGATCGTGATCATCAACGGAGTCCCGCGGTCGACGGCCACGCCGAAAGATACGTGGATCGACAGCACGGCCACGGTCGTCGACGGTCGCGTGCTGATCAGCCCGCCCGAGTCGCAATGGCTGCACTGTCTGAATCTGGTCGACGGCCAGTTGTTCTGGAAGTGCAAGCGGGACGGCGATCTCTACGTGGCCTGCGCCGACGGCGACAAAGTGATCCTGGTCGGTCGCGACAAGGTGCGAGCGGTGTCCGCTGCGGAAACGATCGAACACAAGGAAACGGTCGAAACGATGCAGCGGACTATCGGCGGGATGAATCCCAAGACCGAAGAGATCACCGTCACGGTGCCTAAACCGGCCTGGGACGGGCGCACGATCGCGTTGCCCGACGGGGGCATACCCGCCGGCCGGGGAGTCCGCTCCGCGGGGCGGTACTTCCTGTCGTTGAACAACGCCGAGGTTGTCACGATCGATCTGCAAGCCGGCAAGATCGTCGAGCGGGCGAAGTCGCGTATGAACAGCGTGCCGGGCAACCTGATCTGTTACCGTGGCAAGATTATCTCGCAAAGCTATGACGGCGTGGAGAAGTATCTCCAGTTGGACTCCGCGCGGGAGGAGGCGGTTCAGCGTCTGGCCGTCAATCCGAACGACGCAAAGGCCCTCTCGCTGCAAGGCGAAGTCCGGGCGAGCGAAGGTCGGCACGCCGAGGCCGTGGCCCGTTTTGAACGCGCCTACCAAATCGACGCCGATCCGCGGACCCGCGTGATGCTGCGGGATGCCCTGCTGGAAGGCCTGCATCGCGAGTTCGCGGCCCATCGCGGCCGCGCCGAACAGATTGAAAAGCTGCTCGATAGTACGGCCCAGCGGGCGGCCTATCTGCGTTTGATGGCGGCCGGGTTGCAACACGCCGGCGAGTGGCAGGGCTCGCTGGAGTTCTACCTCAAACTGATCGACTTGGACAGCAAGGACCGCACGCTGGACGCAATCAGCGGCGTGCATTCGGTCCGCCGCGACCGGTGTGTTCAGGCCCGGCTCGCCACGCTCCGCGACGAGGCGAAAGCCGAGGCGGCTTCGATCGACGTCCCCATCGAGGCGCGGCTTCGCTCGGCCGTGGCATCGCAGGACACTCAGTCGCTGCGGCGGTTCCTGGACTACTTCGGCAATCAACCGGCCGGGGCAGAGGCCCGGCGGGAACTGGTCCGGCGGCTAATTGCTTCCGGCGACTTGCTGGAGGCCGAACTGCTGCTGCGCCCACAACGACATCCTGTGGACGGGGATTCTGCGGACGGGGCGGCTGCCGATGACCGGAACAAAGAAGCTGCGGCGCTTGCCGAGTTGGCCCAATTGCTACAGGAGTCGCCTCGCGTCGAGCATGCCGCGTTGTGCTACCGGCGGCTCGCTCAGCAGTTTGGCGACGTGGTCTGCCGTGAGGGCAAGACCGGCAAGGAACTCGTCGAGGCGTTGCCGGCGGACGGCGCCGTGCGAAAGCTGCTCGATACCGCATTACCGGGGGGCGACGCCGACTGGCCGGTCGGTAACGTGGAGATCGCCGCCGCCGCCACCGCCAGCGGCGGCAGCGTCGTCGTCGGGTCGTATCCGTCCACGATGCGATTCCCGCTCGCTTATCAAGGAAATCCGGGGCCGTTCCTTGCCGACACCGTCGTGCTGTTGCAGCAGGACCAGCGTGCGTTGTTGGGATACGACGCCTTGGGCGGTCCACAGTGGAAGATGTCGCTGACCGAGCCCGGTTCAAGAAGCCTGATCGCTTACAACCCGAGCCTTACCTACTGCCGGGGACAGGGCCACCTGTTGCTGCTGACTACCGGTCGGAAGGTACTGGCGATCGATACGCTCGGGCTGAGCGGCGGTGAGGTGAAACTGCGATGGAGCAAGGACCTCAACGCTTTGGGGTTCGATCAGATCAATCCTAATGGGGCGCTCTCGGCCGAAGAAATCCTCATCGGACGGATGGCGCAGGCACAGTTCCAAGTCCGAGGTGGGGTCCCCTATCGCACGTCCTCCGGGAGCACGACCAAGCTGGGACCGGTCACCGGCAGCTACATCAGCTTCCAGCAGAACCGCCATCTGGCCGTCGCCGATCCGATGACCGGCGAGATTCTCTGGGTCCGCCGCGATCTCCCGCTCGGAGCGGTCGTGTTCGGCGACGAGGAGTTGCTGTTCGCCGTCGGTCCCGAGAAGGAGAAAGCCAACGTGTATCGCGCGTTGGACGGGAAGTTGCTCGGGCAGCGGAAGATACCCCGGTTCAAGAGCCAGCCGCTGCCGGCCGCGCCGGTTATGCCCGGCCTGCCCGTGCAAAGGCCTCCCGTGACTGTCTCCGATAACTTCGCTCCGTTGGAGCACTGCTGCCTCGGCTCGCTGGGCCGGCAGTTGCTCTTGTGGCGAGTCGAAGACGGCAAGCGGGTATTGGAGTTATTCGATCCCTGGCAGCAGCGTTCGGTATGGACAGCTCTGAAAGTCGATGCCCGGTCCATGGCGTGCCTGGTCGGCGACGAAGCGGTCGGAGTGTTCGAGCCGGACGGGCATTTCGTGTTGATGAGCCTGCCCGACGGACGCGCGATCGTCGACGCGAAACTGAAACCGGAAGAGAATCTGCAAGAGATCGTCGTCTTTCGTTCGGGCGACCGGTACATGCTAATCACCAACGGTCGGGCCCGGCGGAGCTTGCCGCACTTGCGGCCGTTCCAAACGTTGCCACGCGACTGGTACAGGATGATCGGGCACGGTTGGGTCTATGCGTTCGATTTGTCGGGCAAGTCGCTGTGGCCCGAGCCGACGGAGATCGAGAACCGCCAGTTCAGCGTCAAGCAACCCGGCAGACTGCCCGTGCTGGCCTTCTTCTGCCAGACCTACGACAGCAGCCGGGGCGGGAGCAGTACCAATAGGTATGAGGTAACGATCGACTGCATCGACAAGCGCACCGGGCGGAAATTCAAGGTGGCCCAGTGGCCCGCAACCCGCATGGCAGGCCATCTCGAACTGGCCGGCCATCCGCAGAAGAAAACGGTCGACGTACGAATCGGTCAGAAGATGGCCACGCTGACGTTCACAGACGACCCGATACCGCCGCCCAGTGAAGAGAAGCCCGACGAGGAGCCCCTGTCGGGCGGTCGAGTTCTCGGCGCCGCGATGAAGGCGCTGTTCGACGCTACGACAACCCCGGACAGTTCCGCAGAGAAAGCGAGGAAACCATGATCGCAATTCGATGGATATGGGCCGCCGGCAGCGGGAGACTCTTTACCGCTTTGTCGACGGCCGTGCTGCTCTACGGGGCCTCTCCGGCGCCGTGTCAGGCCAAGACACCGGCGGCCGAGGTGAGAAAGGTCACCGCTCGCGGCGTCGAGTGGCTTGCCCGGCAACAGTCGCGACGGTTGGGTAACTGGACAGCCCGCAACGGCCAGTATCCGACCGCCATGACGGGTCTGGCCGGAATGGCGCTTCTGTGCGAAGGGTCGACCACCACCCAAGGGAAGTATGCCAAGAATATTCGCGGCGCGGTCGACTATTTGGTTTCGCGTAGCCGGGCGAACGGGCTGATCGGTGATCCGATGCGGGACAACCGCTACACCTACGGGCACGGGTTTTCGATGCTCTTTCTCTCCCAAGTGCTGGGAGAAGAGGAGGACGAGGCTCGGCGTAAGGAGTTGATCGACGTGCTCACGCGAGCGGCGGAATTTTCTGGCAGGGCCCAAACCGACGCCGGCGGATGGGGATACGTCAGTGCCCAGGACGGCCGCGGGTTCGACGAGGGCTCGACCACGATTACCCAGGTGCAGGGGCTGCGGGGCTGCCGCAACGCGGGCATCCACGTCCCCAAGGAGGTGATCGACAAGGCAATTAAGTATATTCACAAGTGCACTCTGCCGGACGGTGGAGTACAATATAACTCACAGGGAGGCGGTGGACGCCCGGCCATAACGGCCGCGGCCGTTGCCTGCCTGCACAACGCGGGCGAGTACGACAGCGATTACGTTCCCAGGCAGTTGAAGTTCTGCAAGGGGAAGTTGGACAACATCGCCAGCTCCGGATTCGGCCACTGGCATTACGCCCATTACTACTACTCCCAGGTGATGTACCGGGAGGGCGGAAAGACTTGGGAGACGTATCGCGACAAGATTATTGATCGACTTGTAAAGGAAGCTTCCAAGACCGACGGGGCCTGGAGCCAAGGGTACATCGGCCCGGTCTACACGACGTCGATCAACCTCACGATCCTGCAATTACCCAACGGCGCCTTGCCCATTTATCAGCGTTGAGAAACCCTACGAGGAACTCCATGAGTGAAGAAGGACTAACCCGCGAAGACACCGCAGCCGTGGACCGACTCGGCGCGGCCAAAGAGAAGATCATGGGAGAGTTGGGCCAGGTAATCGTTGGCCAGACCCAGGTGATCGAAGAACTGCTGATCTCGTTGTTCAGCCGCAGTCATTGCCTGTTGGAAGGCGTGCCGGGCCTGGCCAAGACGCTGATGATCAGCACGCTCTCACGGGCGTTGAATCTGACGTTCAGCCGCATCCAGTTTACGCCGGACCTGATGCCGGCGGACATCACGGGCACGGAAATCATCGAAGAGAACCGCACCACGGGGTCGCGGGAATTCCGCTTCCTGGAGGGCCCGTTGTTCTCGAACGTGGTCCTGGCGGACGAGATCAA
>JABMRB010000770.1 GCA_013202865.1 Candidatus Nealsoniibacteriota bacterium
GCCGACGGCTCTTTCGAGTACACGCCGACCGCCGACTTCAACGGCACCGATAGCTTTACCTACTCGGCCAACGACGGGCAGGCCGACGGGAACGTGGCCACGGTGACGATCGCCGTCGAACCGGTGAACGATCTGCTGGCAGTCGAGTTGGACATCTCGGGCGAGGCATTCGGCACCGACGTCAATGCAACACCGGTCGGGTCCACGTTCTGGGTCAATGCCTACGTTAAGGATCTCAGCGATCTGCCCCAGGGCGTTGTCGGCGGGGCCATCGACATAACGTTCGATTCTCTGCTGGTGACTCCCACCGGCAGCGTCGCGTACGGCGAGGATTTTGGAGCGTTTCAGCAGGGCGCACCGGTAGACGCGCTGGGGCTGATCGATGAAGCGGGGGCCTTGACAATCGAGCGTGGCGTGGGCGCTGACGACTTTGCCCCATTCGTCGCTTGGCAATTTGCCGCCGCTGGCGACGAGAACGGCGTCATTTCCGACCGTCACCTTCAGTTCACCGCGGCCCCGAGTGACGGAACGGACACTATCACTCCGGGCAATTTCGCCCTGGTAGGCTCCGCCGATCTCGTCGACTGGACCGTTGTTGAGTTGGGGACCGCCGAGCACGACCTCTATTCGGGCGACTTCAACGGTGACGCGTTCGTCAACCATTTCGATCTGGCCCTCTGGCTAGCGCACAAGGGTTCGGCTTTGGGAGATTCAGATTACGATCTTACTTATGATCTGAACGCCGACAGCCGGATCGACGGGCTGGACGTCGATCTACTAATGTCCAGAATGTACCAACCGCTGGTTCGGCCGGCTGCGGCGACAGGACCGGATGCATTGGCGGAGGGCAGTCTCTCGAATCGAGCCGAAGGCTTGGAAAGTACGACGGCGAACGCAGCCGATTCCGCAATCGCGCGCGAGGGTGAGTTCGGTCGGAACGACGAGTTCATGATGGTCGACGAGTTGTTCGCCACGGACCCGCTCTGGTCGATTTCATGATCTGGAATGCCCGCCCGGGAGGGTCTCGGCGAGGCAAAGAATGAAACGATCCTCCGCGCCCAGCCTCGCTCGGGCGTGGGAGGATCTTTGTGCTCGATGGGCTAAACGACCTCGGGGTATTCGTTGCGTTGCGACGTCTCCACTTTGTAGCGAACGGCGGCGGCTAACAGAAAGAGGACGTTGCAGGCCATCAGCGAATAGACCTGGAACTGCCCTCCAGACCCGGCGCCGTAGGAATGTAGCCCACCGGGCAGGAGGAAATTGACTCCGTACCATGCCCAAAGGATGCAGATCAGTCCGACGACGGCACCGACAGCCAGGCCGAAGTTTCCCCACCAGCCAATGTATCGCCCGTGGAGGATGACCATGTACGCCAGAATCGAGATCAGCGACCAGACTTCCTTGGCGTCCCATCCCCAGAAGCGGCCCCAGGCAAAATCGGCCCAGAGTGCACCGAGGATGGTCCCGGCAACCAGCAACAAGACGGCCACCAGGATCGCCTTGTAGACGTATCGAGCCAGCACGGCGCAGGCCTCCGGCGGGCGCGGTCGCAATGGGGGGGTGGCGCCGTCGGTTGACGGATCACCCGACGAAAGCGGTTCCCGATATCGGCCAAACAGATAGTAGGCCAAGGCGATATTTCCCAATCCCCACGCCAGCGCTCCGGCGCCGTAGCTGGCGGTGATCGGCAAGACGTGGACGGCCAGCCAGAAGTTGCTGTGCAGTGCCGGCCGCAACGTGCCGATGTCCCGAGCGATCACGTCGACCGGCGCGAAGAAGGCCAGAATCGAAGCGAAACACCCGACTGCTGCGCCGGCCGCCACGTAGACCTTGCGCCGGTTGACCTCGGCAAGCATCTCGGCCGCGTCTTCCTTGATCCAAGCAGCCGGAACGGTCACCAGCGAGACCAGGAAGGTTGCCGTAAGCCGCGGCACCA
This sequence comes from Candidatus Nealsoniibacteriota bacterium, assembly GCA_013202865.1. Taxonomy (GTDB): domain Bacteria; phylum Planctomycetota; class Planctomycetia; order Pirellulales; family Thermoguttaceae; genus JABMRB01. The sequence continues at coordinate 1,937 of JABMRB010000770.1, forward strand.
ACAGTGCGCCGGGCAGCAACACGCACAGCCCGGCCGCCCAGGTCAGCACGTTGTTGATCGACGGCAACGACGCTCCCTTCGTAATTGTGGGCAGTAGCGGGAAGATCGCTCTGGAGCCGCCGGGACCGTAATGTGCCACGGCCAGCAGGTAGAAGATCGCTACGGCCAGCAACACCTGCGGCACCAGCAGGGATCGTCGGCCGGTCAACCGCCACGCGCCGAGCACGCCGGACCGAAAGATTGGCACCAGCGCAAGCCAGAGCCCCAGAAACGACACGGTCAGCGCCACGAAGACGACCGACTCGAACATGTTCGTCACCGGTACCCAGCCACTAATCCGATAGCGAAGCACGAGCCCGTAGGTCATCAGCATCAACGCAACGCACAGCAAGCCCACCCCCCCCCAGAACATCACGCGGCGCATCACGCCGAAGGAGAGGGCAAAAGCGAACACGGCCGCCAGACTGACGATCCACGACCAGAGGAACGGCGAGAATCGGTTGTAGAAGACCTCCACGTCCATACTGCCGGGCTCGGGATAGGACGAATCGTCGAGCCGCCGGTCGTACATCTGTTTGTGCAGCTTGGGGTCTTGGGCCTTCTTAGGTTCCGGACGTGGCAAAGCACTACGAATTGGCTCGACGGTTTCGCCGAGCTTGCGCAACGACGCCTCGAAGGCACCGATCGCGGCGGCGAAGTCCTTAGCGCGATCCGGGTCGGCGTGATCAGCAAGGTAGACGTTGCGGGCTGCGGCAAAGGTCTTCTTCACGTCGGCGAGCGGCTTGCGCACCTTGTCCACGGCAGCGGCTCTCTCCTTGCGTGGCACGTCCATGCATGCCAGTTCGGGCGGGCCGTAAAGCATCGCGGTAAAACTCATCCAGGGGTTGATCGGATGGTCCGACTCGCGGCTGGTCGGCTCCAATCCGGCCGGATTGAGGCTTGGGACCATCCGTAGCGGATGCCGGTCGTCGCGCAGCGTCTCGCGGATCGCTCGCGCCTGCCGGGCCAGGTCTGTGGCGCTCTGGCTCAGGTGGCCTAGCCACTGTCTGGCCCGATCGAGCATTGCCTTGTCGGCATCGGGTGGTGCGCCGTCCAGTGCCGTTTGTTTTCGGGCGAGTTCCGCAGCCAGTTCGTCGGCGGAACGTTCCAGTTCCTGCGCGGCATGGTCCACGGCCGTGAAATCGGGCCACTCCTTTCGCGAGAGATCCACCAGTTCGTCGAGCGCTGTGCCGGTCTTTTCCAGCTTGTCGGCGAAATTGCTTGCCGGGTCGCGCTGGCCGAGCTGTGCCAGGGCCTCGGCAAACATCGACCATTGGCGGTGCGTGTGATCGAGCGTCGGCGCCAGGCTGTCGCGGAGTTGGTCGGGGCCGGCGGTCAACTGGCGGTAGGTCCCGTAGTTGTTGTGGAGTTGGGAGATTCTCTTGTCGATTCCCTTTGCTTCAAACTTCACTCCTCGCTTCTGGGCAGCCTCCCTTTTTGCTCGGATCACGTCCACTTCCTGCGCAAACGTCAGAGAATTTGCAACCTGGTGCGGCGAGACGAACTTCAGTCGCTCTCCCCGGCTATTGAGCAACGGCACGCCCAAGATCTGCCGCAACTGCTCGTGCTCCGCGTGCAGCAGTGGTACGTACTCCCATCGTTGCGGTTGGACCAGCCAGCTCAGCAGCAACTCGGCCGGGTCGAACCGATGCTTTCCGCCGCCGGGGAACAGTTCGTGGGCACCGACGAGTTCCGGCGCCTGGATGTCCATCTCCGGCACCGCGCCGACCAGCCGCAGCGTCGGCTTCTCCTTGCCGCAAAGGTCGCGGACGGTCGAGCGGGCGAAGGTTTCCAGCGGCATGCGACGCCCCCGCTCGAAGACGGGTAGCCGTCGCCAACTACTCAAGTCCAGCTCGTCTGATCTCTCCGCGCAGACCGCTGCCGAACCTACCGCCATCCAGACCGCCATGGCAAGGATCGCTCGCCCAAACATGCACACACCTCTGCGAATAGGAACGTCACTGAACATTGTTGAAAAATAACCGCGTAGCTACGCTCGCCAGAGCGTGGTCTTCAAAGGCGATTGCCCACGGTCTGGCGACCGTAGCTACGTATCGCCTTTCGCCTTTCCTCGGGTATCCGTCTTGACGGCGCGGGAGATCCGGCGGCAAAGCACGATCAGGACCCCGGCGACGATCATCATCGAGCCGAAGTACTTGGTGCCGCGGCCGGGATCGCTGTTGGCCCCCAGCACGGAAACGTAGATCCGCGACCGTTGGGTCTGGTCGTCTACCAGTTCCTCGATTCGGAAATCTGCCGACGGCTCCCACGGCCCCATGCGGCCTTGCTGGCTCAACCGGTAGGCGCGCCCGGAGGCGGGGTCGGCGAAATCCATCGGCACGTTCATCGTGATCAGACCTTTCGACACCAACCGTTTCCCCGGGTCTTCGCGACTAAAAACGTCCACCTGACTGGAATAGTTCCTCTCCATGCCGGTGCCGGCGTACATCTCTTCGAGGAAGTCGCGCAGATCGATGGAGAAGCCCAGAGCCACCTCATCGGGCTGCAACTCGATCGTCACGCGTCGCCGCTTCCCTTGGACGGCCCGGCGCTGATCGGACTGCGGGGGTTCGTCCAGCGGATACATCATCCGCCCGGCCAGCCAGAACTCGTCGGCGATCCCGTCGACCGTCAATCGCACGAGGACCTGCGGAAGCTTGGGGTACGTTTTTTGGTTCGGTTTGACGAAGGCCTGTGGGATCAGTCTTCCGGGCGTGTCGTGTTCGATCAGCTCATCGACCGCGAATTCGACCGAGTGGCCCGTCTCGGGCCAGGCGGTCGTTATCGAGCCGTCGGCCGGCAACGGGGCAATCTCGCCGACTTGCCCATCGCGCCATGTGCGGTAGTAGAGTCGACTGTTGCCGCTTAGCAGCACGTCGATCCGCGGCGGTTGAGCCTGCATCATGGCACCGGCCGCGGCCGGGTCAAACCAATAGGTTCCAAAGACCTCGTTCTCGTAATCCTGCTGGCTTCTGTGAGGGTCGGTCGCATAGAGCCACAACTCGCCGGGGGGGCCGTCCTTGGCGTGGACCCGCAACTTCACCAGCGACTGCTCCGGATCGAACTGCTCGACGCTGACTTCAAGGTCCGTTGCCTCCAGTGGAAATCGAGGTCGCGGCTTGCCGGTCGGCGGGGTCGTTGTGTCGAATTGATCGACCGCCAGATGGTGCTTCCGTCCGCCGGCCCACAGGGCCACTTGCCCCTTGTCGCCGGTGGGGCCTTCGGGACGGCTGTTGAGAAAGGCGGCCTTCTCGCCCGCGCTGCCGGTCATCCAGAAGGTCACGCGGACATCGCCGGACAAGCTGTGATCTTGCCCGAAGCCGTACTTCTCGCGATTGGGTAGCCTCGGGTCGGGGTCGATATCGGACGTCACGCCCAGCGTCACGGCGTTCCACTCGTCGGCCGATCTGCTTGCACGGGCCGTCGCTGGGTTGCCGACCAGCAGTTTTAGCACGGGTGCGGCGACGTAGCTCGAATCGCTGTAGTAGTCGAGCACTTGCAGCCGGATCTGGTCCCGATCGTAGAGCACGTCCTCGGCCTGGTGACGCGAGGCCAGTTGCCATGGAAACCAGAAACGCTCGCCGTATTCGCTCCAATTGAACACTCCCGCGCGGAACGGCACGCGGATCGTCCGGGCCTTGCCGCCGTCGGTGTCTTGGACGGAGAGTGCGAAGTGCTGCGACTGCAGATAGACCCGATGGACCGGATCGGCCTCTTCCAACAGCGGGATCGACCCGTCGATGCCGCGGTACCAGGTGGCCAGGCATCCGAACAACAGCACCAGGATCCCGGCGTGGGTCAACAGAAAACCCGTGTGGCGTGCTTTCCAGGGAAGCCGGACCAGCGCGGAGCAGAGCACGTTGACACCGAGCAACGCGCCCAACAGCAGAAACCACCACGTGCCATAGATACCGAACTGCACGGCCGGCGTGCCGAACTGGCTTTCGACGTACGTAGCCCATGCCAGGACGACCGCAAGCACGGCAATCAGCACCACCGCCAACTGAAGCGACGCACACACCCGACAGAGCCCGAGCAGCAGTCGCACCGGCAAGGAACGGTCGAATGGGCTAGGGCGGCGGGGCGTCATGCGAGTGGTTCGGCGGGGGTAGCTACGCTCGCCAGAGCGTGGTTGATAGGGGCAAATCTTTCGCAAAAGGCAACGTCTTCCACCGTCTGGCGACGGTAGCTACGCACGGTTTTGAGACGGGCCTATCGCAAGACTCTCTATTGTAGAGCGGCAGTCCAATGCTGAATAGCCCTACCGGTAGAGAGTCGTCGTCGATTCGGTCCAGCCGACGACCGGGACGTCGCGGTTGAGTACGAAGATTTCTACGCGACGGTTTTTCTGGCGGTCTCTGGGCGAAAGGTTCGGGGCGACCGGCTCGTGGGCGCCGAAGCCGCCGACGCCGATCCGCGCGTCTTCCAGGCCGTGGCTGCGCAATTGGTCGACCACGGCCAACGCCCGGGACGTGCTCAGATGGAAGTTGTTGGGGTACCGCTGGCGGGTCGGTTTGCCGGCAATCCGCTGGTCGTCGGTGTGGCCGACGACCATCACTTTCAGGGCCGCGGCGTCGGGCGAATTCAAGACGCCGACCAGTTCGCGGAGTATGGCGTCGGCGTCCGGTTTGATCTGTGTCTCGCCGCTGGCGAAGATCACGTCGGTGTCGAGTTTGCCGGCCCCGGTGACCGGATCGAAATGGAGGCTCGGATACCGTTGCGACAGTGCGGCAAGCTGCCGGCTGACGCTCTCAGGCAGGCGACCGTTTCCGGCGGCCATGCCCTGGAGCTGCTCGTGCAGCGCGGCCCGCTGGCGCTGGTGGTCGGCGAGCTGGCGGTGGTCCATCCCCATCTGCTCCTCGAGCAGGACCAACTCCTCCTTGGCGCGGACGAGTTGCTCCTGTTGGGCCATGAGCGTGGAGAGTTCGGCCTCCTGGGCACGGCATTTTTCCGTCAGCACGCGATTGTGCGCCTCGACGGCCGTCAACTGGGAACGCGGTGCGAAGAGGCACCCCGGCGCAGCACCCAGGGCTGCAAGAAGCAGAAAAAGACAAGAGTGGCGTACGCTCATGATTCGATTCCTTTCGAATCGTCGATTGCTTGCTATCCCTCGAACTGTTCGAGGATCCAATCCATGATTGCGCTGTTTGCGTCAAAGGCACCGTCCCAGCTCCACATGTTCTGCAACAGGTCGTAGCTGAACATGCCGCAGAGGATCAGCACGATGGAGCAGAGAGCGAGGCTGGCGATATTCCAGCCGGAGTAAGGGGCCTCGGGCAGGGTCATCCCGCCGCCGACGGGTAGCTGAGCGCCGTCGGCGAATCCACCCGCCTGGGCTCCCATGGCGGCCGCGTCCATCGGCGAGCCGAACCCCAACTCGCCGTCAGGCTGAGCGCTGAGATCTTCGTCGAGCATGGCTGCCATGCCGCCGGCCGCTCCGCCAAATCCTTCGGATCCGGTATCCAACGCGATGACTTGCGAGCTGCTCTCTGAGCTATCGTCGTCGCCGACCTCCTCCAACGGGGTCAGGAGGAAGTCGTCGTCGGTTTTCAGTTCGGTGGGGGCGTCGGTGTCGGCCTCCTCGGCCAACTCGATCATGTCGTCTTCGCCCAACTCCAGCGACTCCACGCCGCTGCCGGCCAGTTCGAGCGGCTCCTCCAGGGAGAGTCCGCTGTCGGCCGGGTCGACCAGCGAGATGCCGCTGTCGCCGCCGATGGTGATGTCGCTGCCGGCGCTGCTGCCGCCGAGCACGAGATCGTCGTCTTCAAGCCCGTCGCCGGCCAGACCGATGTCCGAAGTCTCCGACCCCGCTTCCTCGATCAAGGAGAGGTCCTCTTCGAGCGTGAGATCGAGTTCTTCGAGATCGGCAATTTCGGGAACCTCCGGCATGGCCGGTTCGGAACTGGCAAGTTGGATGTCGCTGTCGCCCGCGCCCGAGATATCGCCTTCCATGCCGATGACCGTGCCCGACGCGCTGGGATCGGATGCGCCAAACTCGACTTCGCTGAGCAGCACGTCGCCTTCGTCGTCAGGCGTGTCGGCGGCGGGCTGCTTGACGATCTTGCCGACGAGCTCGTCGATGGCGTCGACCTTGAATTTCCAGTCGGCACCGTCACGGTAGCCGTGGATCTCGCGACGTTGCATCATCGCCTTGATTTCTTCGGCGCTGACGCCGAGTGCCTCGGCAGCTTCCTCGGAGTTGTAGTACGTCTGGGCCATGCCAACTTACCTCTGTTGTAACATTGCTCGGATCTCTTCGGGCAAGAGACCTTCGTTGTCGAGATGCGTCATTTGCAGGTCCCAGTGGATGTTACGAACGCTCCGCAGCGCGATCTTGCCAGAGGCCTTATCGATGTGGTAAACGCTCATCACTCGAGCTCGCGGGTCGATCACCGTAATGAGTTGACCGTCGGGCTCAATGGGTCCAGGCAGCGCGATCAGGCCGCCGTCGGATCCGGGAGCCGCCTGCGAAGCCAAACGTTGTGCGAAGGCCTCACGGGAGCAATCGGGCCCTCCGGCCGCTACGATCATCAACCCGGCACCTGCCAGGGCCACCAGCATTGCCGCTTTCATGGCTTACCTCAAACGAGTCTGTCTGGGGAAGCTGGGGCCCTTACATCCATTGTAAAAGCCCTAGTTTCCATTGCAAGGGAATAGACTGAACGAATTGCCGACACAAGTCGCCGTCGTGGGCGGTTTGGGCCGGACACGAGCCGTCAAGAACGGGGCTCCGTGGCTCGGGGGGTATGGGTTCGTGTCCCGGATGACGTTGCTAAAGTGTTGGTGTAAAAGGAGTTGCGACATGGTGTCCCCGATCGGGCTGCCCGGGATATGGCCGGTTGTAAGGGTTGTGCGGCGGGCGGGATCGTCAAGAGTATTCGGGGGAAATGCGTCAAAATATCCAGGGGCGGCGAGTTTAGTCGGCCGACGCCGGGGAGGCAAGATCAGCTTTGAGGTTTTGGCCCCGTCGCGAGTATTGCTTGCAAGCCCCAATTTAGCCCCGGGTGAACACACCGGGGGTCGCGGCGGCCCCGCCGCGGATCCATATCGCTTGCGGATCCTTCCCGCCGTGTGTTCACGGCGGGCTAAATGGAAGCCTGGGCCTCTTTCCCGCGGCAAGCTGCCCCCCTAGAATGGTCCTGGGGACAAGGGCGGC
>JABMRB010000771.1 GCA_013202865.1 Candidatus Nealsoniibacteriota bacterium
CGGACGAGACCACGCGAAAGCTGCTCCCCGAACGCGCCATCCAGGATAAGCGCGATTACACCCGCCTCAGCGCGCTGGGGGAGCTGGCCGAGAAGTGGCCGGACGAGACCACGCTCCGGTTGCTTGAGGCGCAGGTTGGATTGCTTGAGGCGGATTGGATTCGATCGCGCATCCAAGAAACGATCGAACCGTTGCGGGAGAAGCTGGAGGCTGCGCAATCACAAAGTGGTTGAACAACATAGCCCGGGGTCGCCGTGCAGCGGCGCACCCCCGGGTTGGCGTGCCGACCACCACGCGAACCCTGTAAGGGTTCTACAAGGGACGCCGGATGGTGCGACTCTTTCAGAGTTGATGTTTCCACCGGGCCACGCAAACCCGGGGTGGCGCTGCGCGGCTGCGCCGCTTCGCTTACCCCGGGCTACGATGGATAACACCTTCGGTGTGAAGAAAGCTGGTCTTGCTCACCGGCGGCGGCGCACCTACATTTATAGGTACATCGTCCCCAGCCAACCAACGCAACCTCCACTCCGCGGCGACCGAGTATGCCTGCAAACTACACTAAGAGCGACGAGCCGATCCCGGGTACCGGCTACCGGTTGACGGAGTTCCTCGGCCGTGGCGGGTTCGGCGAAGTGTGGAAGGCGACCGGGCCCGGCGGTACCGAGGCGGCGTTGAAGATCATTCGGCTCGGCGGCACCGAAGGGCGTAAGGAGTTTCACTCGCTGCAACTCGTCAAGCGGATTCGGCATCCGAATCTGGTCCCAATCACGGCCTTCTGGCTCAAAGACGCCGACGGGAGCGTGCTCGACGACGCCTACGCCGAGCAGGAGGATCTGCTGACTGACGACACGGGCGACTCGGGCAGCCCGATGCGCGGCACGATGGCCTCCCTGCCCAAGGTCAGCGGCGTGCTGGCGGCCGAACTGGTGATCGCCATGGGGCTGGGCGATCGGAGCCTGTTCGACCGTCTGGAGGAGTGCCGCGGGCAGGGGCTCGACGGAATCCCGCACGACGAGCTGTTCGGCTATACGGAGGACGCGGCCCGTGCGATCGATTTCCTCAACTCCCCCGTCCACGACCTGGGCTCGGGTCCGGCCGCCATCCAGCATTGCGATATCAAGCCGCAGAACATGCTCGTTGTCGGCGGGGCCGTGCAGGTTTGCGACTTCGGCCTGGCCCGGATGATGGGCACCGACCGAACGACCTCCGCGGCCGCAACCGTCGCTTACGCCGCGCCCGAGTGTCTCGAAGAGGGCCGCCCGAGCCACTCCACCGATCAATACTCGCTGGCGATCAGCTACTTCGAGTTGAAGACCGGCACGCTCCCCTTCGCCGAAGAGACGTTGCAGGCGGTGATGAGCGCCAAGAAGTCGGGCACGCTCGACTTCTCGCGGCTGCCCGAGGCGGAAGCGGCCGTGCTGAGCCACGCCACGGTACGCGACCCGAAGCAGCGATACCAGTCGGCCGTCGAGATGGTCGACGCGCTGCGGCTGGCGGTCGGCGGGGAGACGGAAACCGAGAAGTTGGCACCGTGGGCGCTGAAAGCGACCGCTCGCCGACGGGGCGGGCCGACGCTGACGACGGCGGCGCTGCTGGCGATTCTGGCGGCTGCCGTTTGCCTGGCGGCGTGGAAAAGCGGGTTCTTCGACCGGCAACCACCGGTAGAATCGCGGGACGATCGCGCCGAACGGGCCAAATTGGCCGCAGGCTATCTGGCCAGCGGTACGAAATTCCTCGAGAGCAAGGACTACGACCGGGCCGCGACCGACTTGACCCTGGCCGCCGAGTACGCACCGGGCGACGTGCGGGCGCTGAGCCGGTTGGGGGCCGCCCGAATGCAGCAACAGAACTGGGAAGCGGCCGCGGCGGCGTTGACGCGTGCGGTGGCGATCGATCCGAAAGACCCGGGCAACGAGCGGGACCTGATCAGGCTGAGCGACGCGTATAGCGAGCTGAACAAGTTCACCGAGGCCGCCGCCGCGTTGGGCCGGGCCGTGCAGCTCAATCCACACAACGCCGAAGCCCATTACTCACAGGCCCATTGCTACCAGCGGGACGAAGCGTACGCACAGGCCGTCGCCGCGTTCGGCAAGGCAATCGACAACTACGTCGAATACTCCCGAAGCGCCACGCCGACCTTCGCGCTGGAGGACGCCTACATCGCCCGGGCGGCCTGCCATATCCAAGAGGAGCAATTCGACGAAGCCGCCGCCGATTTCGACCGGGTGCTCGCCATGGAGCCACTTGGTCTGGCCGGTAACCGACCGCTTCTGGAGATTCTTGCGGCGTACTACGAGAAGGCGGGCCAGGCGGAAGAGGCCGCCCGTTGGCTCAAAGAGGCCGAAAAGGCCGGAAGATCATGAGAATCCTACGTTGGAGTGTATTGACCGCCATTCTGCTTGGCTCCGTTGGTGCGTGGCTTTACCTGCGGTGGCTCGAACGGGATCTGGACGCATCCTATGCCCTGGTTGAGGATCGGCTCTACGTCGGGGACGGGGCCTGACCAACGGGGTCGGGTCTCCTTGAAACTCTGGTGACCACGGCGGCTGTGGATCTGTGATCGGCCCCGATGACATCGTTGCAACGTAGCCATAAAACGTCGAGGAGCCAAGCCCCTCAGGCTGCTGTTTCTTGGGGGCCTGTTAGTTGACCACCCGCACCCCACTAAATGGCTGTGGCCACAAGCTCGCATTGACTGACGAGCAGGATTGCTGTATAGTATACGGCCATACAGACATTGCAGCAACCCCGACAGGCACGATGAGTCTGCCATACGATGACTTCACCTCCCGAGCAGATTATTTCAACCGAGGAATTGGAGGCGTACCGCCCGCGACAGGCGGCTGGTTTCTCACCGTCGCGGATTGTCTTGGCTAAAGGGAGCAACACCACGGCGACCAGACGACACCTCACGGAGAATATCTGCGAGGCCTATCGAGAAGCCAAGGTAATCGAGGATTTCGGCACGCCGCATAACCGTGTCAACCTGGAGCAGTCCGATCCGCTGTTGCTCAGTGAGGCAGGCAAACGCACACTTGTGCTGGCCGAGCATAAGAGTGCGGTCCGCCACAGCACGGAAGAGCGGAACTCGTGTCCCAATTTCTGGCACTTTTCGCCGTATGGTCTCTGCCCGTACGGTTGTGCCTATTGCTATCTAGCCGGGACGCAGGGCGTTCGGTTCTCGCCCACGGTGAAGATATTCCTCAACTTGCCCGAGATTCTGGCGGAAGTTGACCGTGTGGCCCGGCAGCTCGGAGAGCCGACCGCTTTTTACCTTGGCAAACTGCAAGACGGGCTGGCACTCGATCCGATAACCGGTTACTCGCGACAGATCATCCCGTTCTTTGCCGCCCATCCGACCGCTCGACTCACGATGTTGACCAAGAGCGAGGATGTGGGCAACCTCATCGACCTGGATCATCGGGGCCACGCGATTCTCTCGTGGACGGTCAATCCAACAGAAGTCATCAAGGCATTCGAGACGAACACGCCCACTTTAGAGAAGCGAATCGAGGCAATGCAGCCTGCGGCAGAAGCCGGTTATCCCATCCGGGCCGTAGTCATGCCCATTATTCCGATTTCCGGCTGGGAGCGTCTCTACCAAGAGTTTCTCACGGACCTGTTATCTCGCGTTCCGCTTCAGCGAATTACGCTCGGTTCGATCTGTTCCTATCCCCAGGCAATGCGTCTTACGGAGCGGAAACTTGGCCGGGACAATCCCATTTCCGTACAACTCGACCAAAGCCGGATGTCCGATGGCCGAGCTCGGTTTCCGCAAGCCCTTCGACAAGACGTCTATCAAGGTCTTCTGCAAACAATCCGCCGACAGGACGCGGATGTCGAAATCGGTCTGTGCCTGGAGGAGCCGTCCATGTTCGATTCGCTCGACATGGGCCAGAACATGGGCCGCTGCAATTGCGTTTTGTAGGTCTTGGTTCAGCCTGATGTCTCTCGAAGGTCCTGCCGCCGCACTGCACGAATCAGGGGGTGGAAATCAGATTCGCTTTGCACATCTTTGCTTCGATCGAATATCGACCGCAGAGATTCAGAAACGGCTCGACCACCAACGGGCCGGCAACGTCGGCCGGTAGCCGCCAAGAGCCTCCTCGCCAAACGAGCGGCTGTTCTTGCGAGAGATACTCGTAGACTCGTTTCATCTTCTCCATCACCTGAGGCAGCCCGCCAAACCGTGGCCGTGTAATCTTGGCAATGGAATAGACGAGATGGGCCGTTCCGACCTCTCGGGCGAACCGGACTAGGCTCTCTAAATCGGCCATGGGTTGAATATCCGGCAAATCGAACTCGCTCATGACCTTCCCGCCGGGAAGCGGGTCGCGTGGAAACAATGGGTCGATCCGTACAACTACGGGGATGTTTTCTTGGCTGAGGAAAAGAATCGCAGCCATGCGGCTCTCGACACTTGGAGCAGCCGGGTCCAGCACCTTGCGAGACTCATCATTGTGAAATGCCAGCGAGCATTCCACCCGCAACGGTGGATGTCCATTTTCCTTAAACCACTCGCGTCGTGGATGATCGACCGACAATTGATTCAACTCGTGCAAGACTTGGATATATCGTTGGTCCGTCAAGATGGCCGGATTCTTGGTTAGCACCGTGACTGTCGTAAAACGATGCCGTCGTTGGGCCAGTTTATCAAGCGTGTAAAGCGAGTGCCGATGCTCCAGTTCCAACGGTTGCAGCGGGTCCGTACTGTTGGATATATGAACGGGTGCCGGCGGGACATCATACGCATCCAGAGCGTCCAGGTCCTTCACGAGGTCCGCACGAAATGTGTTCTTGCACGCTGGCTGCCTCGACGCGTATCCCGCCGCATAGCAGTACCGACATTCGTGCTGGCAACCGGTGTAGACATTGATGCAGTAGCGATGACCCGACGGAAAGGCCCGCTGATCGGCGAATGGACAATACCACTTGATAACACGAGGTCGCGTAACCTCCAAGACATCCTTCTTGGAACCATGCGGCAGGAAATAGAACGCCAACGCCGCACGATCGCGTTCCGGCAAGTCGTCAAACACGGAGCTGTATTTGTGATGCACCAGCGAGGCCAACCGAAGGGCTTGCTCAACGTCGCTTTCCATGTCAAAAAGGTTCATCTTCTCGCGTCACCCAATCTTTTCAACGAGGATCACGGACGCTCCTCGCATCCGTTGTCTATCTGTCACGTCGGTCGCACGTAAACCGTCCAAGTCAAATTGTTCCAAGTGCTCTCGCAAGTGACGGGCGGTCAGGTCCACGTCTTCAATGATAACACGATCGGCGATTCCCATCAATTGGCCAATCAAGGAGCGTCCGCTAGGCAGCATGAAGGCACTGTCGTCAAACCGCCGAACCGGCACGTAGATCGTGTCATCTCGCTCATCGACTTTTCCGCCAGTCATCAAGCGTATCGCTTTGAAATAGTCTGATAACGAGAACTGGTAGAATACTGAACCC
>JABMRB010000772.1 GCA_013202865.1 Candidatus Nealsoniibacteriota bacterium
CAACGCGGCCCAGTCGCTCAGCCAGACCTTGTCGTCGGTCCAGGGGTCGAAGTTACCGTCGGTCCAGGTTTTGCCGCTGCCGGTATTGCCGAAGTTCGCCCGCAAGGCGGCCCAGTCGCTCAGCCAGACCTTCCCGTCGCCGTCGGAGTCACCGCCGAGCGCGACGAAGACTTCAAGGTCCACGGCGCGGGTCACCCAATCATTGTCTGGAACGTAAATCACGTCACGCAGAAAGGCACCCTGCCCGATGTGGGAGGATTTGTCGGCGGCGGGTGCCGGGTCGATGGCGTTGAACTCATGAGGCGTGTCGCCGGTGACGCCGGTAAGGACACCCAACGCCGTGTTATCAATGACCGTCAACGTGGTGTCGGTCGAGAAGCCGTCGTTACCGGTACGCCCGACACCCTTGGGTGCCAGCGTCCCGTTCAGGTCCATCGAACCCATGACCTCGTCGCTGAGTTTACTGATGACGATCTTGTCGGCATCGAGCACCGACCCGTCACCCAGGCTCACTCCGGCGTCGTAGGTCGCCTCGGGGCCGAGAGTCAGGTCGCTCGTGCTGCCGATGGTCATCGTGCCGATGCCGTCGCCACCGGGGGCGAAGATGCCGCGGACCTCCATCGTTGCGATGTTGACCGAGCCGGTACCCGTCACGTTATTGAAGCTGACGCTATCGGCCGTAGCGATCGTCAGGTCGGTAACGGCGCCCATGGTCAGGTCACCCAGAGTAGCCGTAGAGCCGTCCAAGGTGACGGTCGCCGACGGTCCGGCCATCGCCAGATCGAGGTTCATGTTGGGCATGTCGATCAGACCGCCAGTGGCGGCTTCGCTGAAGAGGATCGTCCCCAGGCCGTTGCCGTGTTGTAGTTGGGCGGCAGGAGTCGTCGGCAGTATGGATATCCAGCGGGCATCGAAATCAAACCCGGTCAGATCGACAACCGTGTGGTTGTTGGGTTGGGTGTTCGCCAGAGGCCAGGCCGGCAGCCCGGTACCGGCCGTATTGTCGTAAAACAAAGTCCAATTCTCCGGATTGTTTTTCGGATCTCCCGGGTCGGCTTCGTCATTGGAGTAATAAAGCTTGGCCGTGGGAATGCCGCGGTTGGGCGAACCGGCTTGGTTGTACTGCCACCAGAAGATTTCGCCGATAGCAAACGATGCGTTGTCTACATTGTCCAAGTGCCATTTGCCCCAGAAGTTGTTAGCATCGGGGGTCCATTTGCTCGTGTGAGCGTTGTCTTGCAGGGCCTCTTTGTCCGGGACGGCTTGAGTACCTCTGTCCATTCCAACCCATGCCGTAGTTTGTGTAATATTGGAAAAGAGATTATTCTCTGCCGTGGCAGCGATACCGGCCAGGGGCACAAGAGCGCCTGGTACAGGCGGCACGGCTATCGTCGCTGCTCCGCCGGAAACCGTTAGCGTGCCAGTCCGAGTCGCCAGGTTCGTTCCGACGACCTGTAACGGCTGGTCGTCGGTGATCTCGATTTCTCCCAGCGCCAGCATGGTGCTGACTGTCATGGTGGCGGGCACGTTGACCGTGCCGGCGGTTACCGACATCGAGCCGATCAAGCTGGCTGGCCCGGCAATCGTCACCTTGCTGGCCGCGTCGTCAACGACGATTTGGCCGTCGCCGATGAGGTTGCCGGTCAGTTCCAGCGTGTAGTCGTCGGTCGAACGCAACTGCAGGGTGACGCCGGCGGGTACGGTCACGTCGTTCGTGCCGGCGGAGCCCACCTGCACGGTCATCGGTCCGTCGGCCGCGCCGGCCTGACCGCCCATGCCGGCGCCCAGCGTGCCGCCGTTTGCTACCACCGCGTTGTCGTAGAGCACCGGCGAGGTGCTGCCCGCCTTGGCCGACAGTACCAGTTCACCGCCGGTCGGTTGCAACGTGGCCGCGCCGATGGAACTGGCGCCCATCGCGACCAGCCGGCCGCTCTCCACGGAGAAGGTGGCGTTGCCCAGGTTGCTGCCCGCGTCGGTCAGCACCAGATCACCCGTGCCGGTCTTGCGGATCGTCGCCGCCGCGTTGCTGCCGTCGAGCGGCCCGAGGTTCGTTTCGGTCATCGGGTTGAAGCCGATGATCGACGCGCTCGGATCGATCGTCGTCGCCGGGAAGCTGACCGGCACGCCGCTGGTCGCCAGGACGCCGTACTTCATATTCAATCCCGCGAACGTCACGCCGCTGCCGGCGGCCGCCGCGAGGGTCGAATCGCCCGTCACGGTGACGTTGACACCGCTCACGTTGACCGCACCGCGTTCACCGGCCATGGCGTTCACTTCTGCCGCGGTCAGCTCGCGGTCGTAGATGTAGACCTCGTCGATCAGGCCGCTGTGGAAGTCGATCGCACCATCCACGCTAAAGCCAATGTTCACGCGGTCGCGCGAATCGAAGTCGGACTGATCCTTGAGACCTTCGGCCGCCAGGACGCCGTCCACGTAGAGTTTCTGTCCGCCAGGCTGATCGCCGAAAGTATGGACCACGTGGTGCCAGAGCCCGTCGGCCAGGGTCTGCCCCGAGGAGGCAATGACCTCGTTGTTGTAGGTTCGCGCACTCGCGTTCCCGCCAGTCAAGAAGACGTGCCGGTCGGACGTTCCGCTGAGATCACCGAGATTAACGCTATAGAGGCCGCGATTGTCGGCGTCGGCCTTGAACCACATCGCCACGGCGTAGTTCGTCTCGGAGACGTTGACGTCGGCCGAGATGAAATCGTTGACGCCGTCGAACGACATCGCACCCGCGCCCATCACACTGTCGGCCGTCCAGGCGACGCCGTTCATCAGCCTCCCGTCTGCGCCCCCGGTGTCGTCGTGCCCCGGGTCGCCGGAGTTGTCGAACGAATAGTAGGCCGCCCGTGCGTCAGCCGGGCCGTTGTCGACGTCGCTCAGTGCGCCGGCGATCTTAAACGTACCGCCGGAGAGCACCAGTTCGGTCGACCCGCCCAGCGGTCCCGTGCCGAGCATCGCCAAGGTGCCCTCGCGGGCGTCCCAGGTGGCATTGGCCAGATTGACGTTGGCCTCGGTCATGCCAAGGCTTCCGGGCCCGAGTTTCGAGATCGTCACGGCCGGACCGGCTCCGCCGCCGGTGATCACGCCGTAGTCGGTCGCCGTGCGGGGGTCGAGCCCGACGGACGTGGCCGTAGCGGGAATCGCCGTCGAGTCGAACGCGATCGGCTGACCCGAGGTCTGCAGCACGCCCGCATGGATCGTCAGCGGCCCGGGCGCCATGGTGGTCTGCGAGTTGATGCCGGTGATCATGGCCGTAGCAGGCACGGTCGTGCGGGTGAAGCTGACGCCGTCCGGGGCGCCGGTAACGGTGGCGATGCCGTTGATCAGCTCGAGTTCAGCCAGCGCGGCACTCGCGTCGGTGTCGGCCATGAGCGTTGAATCGGCGGTCACCGAGATGTCGTAACCCGTCATAGTCAACGCCCCGACGGGCCCACGGTACCCGGTATCTAAGCCGTACTTCTGTTCGAGGTAGAAGCCGACCTGCCGCTGCTGATCGGCGGTCAGTGCGGTGTCGTAGATGAGAATCTCGGCGATATCGCCGTTGTAAAGGTTGCTGGGGGTGAACGTGGCGGCAACCTCACTGCGTCCGCCGACGAGCAGATGCGTAAAGCCGAAGGTGCCCGTCGAAGCGACCGGGGCTTGCACGTCTCCGTCGAGCCAGCCCGTGTTCTGGACGCCGTCATACTGCGATGCGAAGACGTAAGGCACGCCGTCGCCCGGATTGGCCGCGGTCGACTTGGCGCCGTTGCGGTACGGCATCAGGCTGCTTCCGTCGGTGCCCTCATAGGCCCCGACGAAATTGCTGACGTGATTGAAGTCCAGCGCGTTGGCGCCTTCCGTCCAGCCGACGAACGTGGCCGTGTTGAACACCGCGCCGGCTCGCTTGGCTACGACAAAGTAGGCCATCTCATCCCCGGAGATGATTGCTTCGCCGGGATTTGCCGCGATCCAATCGGTGCCGTCAAACCGGATTACCGGTTTGCCACCGATCGCGGAGCCGTATCGTGCGGGCTGCAGGCCGGTGTCGCCCTGCTCCGCGCTGTAGAAGTTACCCGACCTGTCCAACCAGTTGTCGACCAAGGCGCCGTCGACAATCGCGTCGAGCCCGGGGATGCCGTCGATATCGCCGGCGTCGAAATGGACCGCCAGCCCGCCGATATCGGCCGGATCGACCACGGTCGTGCCCGCCACGTCGGTGATCACCAGCGTACCGCCGTCCAGCGTGGCCTTGGTCGAGCCACCCCAGGCGGCCTTGCCGACCATCTCCAGCTTACCGCCCTGGGCAACCCAGGTGGCGTTGGTCATCGCCGTGGTGTTGCCGGAGGCGAGCGAGAGCTTACCCGGGCCCGTCTTGGCCACGGTGCCGCTCATCAGGTTGCCGTCGATCGTGCCGTAGGTGGTCTTCGTGACGGGATTGAGCCCCACGGCGTCGGCCGTGACAGGGATATCGATCCCGTTGAAGGCAGGCGACTGGCCGTCGCTCTTGAGCACACCAGCTTGAAGCGCGACGGGCCCGGCACCGAACGTGACGGAGGTCTGGAAGTTTACCCCCGTTTCCATGCCCGGCGCGTTGACGGTCAGGCCGGTAAAGCTGACGCCGTCGGGAGCTCCGGTGATCGCCGCCATGCCGCCGGTGAGTGCCAGACTGCCGAAAGCGGCCGTGCTGTCGCTGGCGGCCAGCAGTGTGGAGTCGGCCGTCACGGTGAAGTTCTTGGCAGGCATGTTGATCGTCGGCAAGGTGGGTATCGGTGCGGCGAACTCGTCGAAAAGGGCCTGCGCTTCGGTCGCGCTCAGAGCACGATCGTAGACGTAGAACTCGTCGAGCTTCTCGGCAAAGGGCTGAGCGTCAGCGGCAACCGTGTTATTGCCTATCGCGGTCACGTCGGAAATGCTCTTGCGGTCACTGATGCCGACGTACTCACCGTCGATGTAGAACGTCGTATTGCTCGCATCGCCCACGGCCGTGATCTGGTGCCACTCCAGCGATGGCAGCAGATCGTATCCGGAATCCCTCCACGTGCCGCCGCCGGCCGTATCGTAGACCCCCAGACTGTCGTCCGTGTTGCTGACAATGATCTGATGGTCCTGGGATGATCCCTTGGTGAGCGTTCGCCAAGCCCCGGACGGGTGGGCCCTGTAGAACCAAGAGGAGATCGTCCATTGTTCGCCGAGATCGACGCCGCCGGCCGCCACCGTCAGGCGCTGGGCCGTGTTGTCGGCGAGGGCCATGCCTTCGCCCAGTTTGCCACCGCCGTCGGTGGTGATCGTGGCACCGTCGGTCAAGGTGCCGTCCTTGTTCACGGCGGTCCCGTCGTTGGCGACAATCGCGCCGTTGACGTTGTCGAACGAGTAATAAGCGGCCGCGCCGTACTTGTGCCGCAGCGGCACCGGGTCGGTCGAGATCCGCATCGTGCCGCCCGAGAGTTGGGCCTCGGTCGAGTTGGCCCAGGCGCCGGTGCCGTCCAGTGCCAGGGTGCCGCCTTGGGCGTCCCAGGTGGCGTTGTCCATTTCCACGACGTCGCTCGCAGTCAGGACCATCATACCCGCGCCGGTCTTGGAGACCGTCGCGCCGGTGAGGTTGCCGTCGATTGTGCCGTAGGTGGTTGCCACTTGCGGGTTGAAGCCGACCGCGGTGGCGCCGACGGGGATATTCACGCCGTTGAACGTAGCCGGGTTGTCGGCAGTCTTGATCACGCCATGCTTCAACTGCAATGCTCCGGCACCGAAACTGGTGTCGACTTGCGCATTCACACTGGCCTCCAGGCCGCTGGCCGGGTCGACGTCGACGGTGATCGAGTTGAAAATGACCCCGCCGACGGCCCCGGTGGTCGTCAGCGTGCCGCCGCGCAGCGTCAGGCCGCCGAACGTGGCCGTGTAGTCGGTCATCGCGTTGAGCGTCGAATCCTGGGTGACCTCGACGGAGTGCGTGGCGTAGTTCAGTGCCGCGATCTCACCGCGATAGGACGAACCCACGTTGTACTTATCCTCCAAGTAGTAGCCGACGTCGTCCAGTTGCTCGGCGGTGAGGGCGCCGTCGAAGATCAGCACCTCGGCCACGTCGCCTTTGGACGTCTCCGCGGGATTGCCGGTGTATCCCGTGCCGCCCAGGGCGAGTCGTCCGATTTGCAGGGTAGGTGCGGCGTTTCCGGTCAGATCCGCGCCGTCGCCGTAGAACCGGGTCTGGCTGCCCGTGCCGGTAGCGCCGTAAATGTGAGCGTCGGTCGTTGCGCCCGGGCCGGGGTGTGTGACCCACGGGGCGGCGTGCATCACGTCTTCCATACCGCCCCAGTAGCCCATCAGCCAATTCTCGTTGGCCGAGGCGATCAGGCGGAAATTCTGAGATCCTTCCAACTGCGAGACGGTCATGATGGTGTAAGGATTCGGGAAGCTGGTGCCCGTGGTGATCATGTCATCGCCGTCGAACCGCACCACCGGCTGGCCGCCCAAGGCGTCCAAATGGTACGTGGGATCACCGAGCGTGGCCGTGGCGTTGTTGAGGGCGCTCCCCGACTTATTCCTCCACGTGCTGACGTCGTCGCCCTCGCTATACGCCGTGCCGTCGCCGTCGATGTCGCCCGCGTCCAGGTGCAGTACGGCTCCGTACCCGTGGATCGTTTCAAGAGAGACCGGCGGGAGCTGCTGGTCGGTAACCGTGAACGTACCGCCGGAGAGTTGCATCTTGGTCGAGCCGCCCCAGGAGGCCTTCTCGACGATCTTCAGTTCGCCGTCGCTGACCCCCAGCGTGGCGTTGCCCATGGCGCTCAATTGGCTGTCGCTGCCGGGCTCGAAGGTCACGTTGCTCGAACCGGCCTTGGTGAACGTAAACGCACCCGTGGTCGCGGCCCCGCTGATCGTGTTGTACGTGGTCGCCGTTTGCGGGTTGATTCCCACGGTCGTGGCCGTGGCAGCGATGTTGGTCTGTGTGAAGCTCATCCCGCCGGGGGCACCCGTCGTGGTGACGACGCCGCCGGCCAGCGAAAGCACGCCGAAATCGGCCGTCGAGGCGGTCTGCGCGTCGATCGTCGAATCCTGCGAGACCACGAAGTCGGTGCCCGTCATCTCAATCGGGAAAACCGGCCCGAGAGCGTACTTCTGCTGGAGGTGATAGTTGAGATCGCTGCGGTCGGCCTCGCCGAGCGCCGAGTCGAAGACCAGGACCTCGGCGATATCACCCAGCAGTCGCTCATTCCATGGCTCAGCCCCGAGACTTAACAGGCCGGGGGCTCCGCGAGAGCCTGCTCCCGCAGCCCGCTGCACGCCGTTTTCGTAGAACGCCCAGGCCGCCGCGCTGTTGCTGGCTTCAGCAAGAACGAATTGATCCACCGGCATGGTCTCGGCACCGATATAAGCCCAGCCCCCCATGTGGTACCGAAGCTGGCCGCCATACGGCCCGATCAGAAAATTGTTGGACCCGTGAATCGCCCTTCGGTATACAGTGCTGTCTTGGTCCGAGTCGAAGACGATAAAGACCGAATAGTCGTCCCCGGCGACCGTCAGCGGCGTGAACATGCCGGCCCCCTCGCCGAACTCCACGGCCGCGGAGCCGTCGCCGTTGGCATCCGCGCGATAGATGGGCGTTCCCCTGCTGAGCGTTGCATGATTGTTGTTGCCGGAGAGGTCGTTCCATTGGTTGATCGTTGCGCCGTCGCTAAGCCCACCGATGGCGGCGGCGTCGAGGTGGAGTTGCAGCCCGGCAATGTTGGGCATGCCGGGGTCGGGCGTCAGATCCTTGGTGCCGCTAATCTGGATGGTCCCGCCGTCGAGCTGGACGGGCATCGTGGAACCGCCCAGCGGATTGGCCCCGCCCAGTGCCAGCGTGCCGCCGCCGACCCTAAGCGTCGTGTTATTGAGATCTACGGAGCCGGCCGAGTTATGCAGCGACAGGGTACCCCCGCCCGCCTTAGTCAGCACGCCGGCAGTGGCGCCGTCGGCCACGTTGGCGACCGTGACGAGGCCGGCATTTTCGACCGTGGCGTTGCCGTTGATAACGAGCGAGTCGATCGCACCCCCGCCGCCGGTGACCAGTGCGGCGTTCTGACCCATCGTGAGCGTCGTACCCGGGGCGAAACGCACGTTGCTTGCCAGGCTCAGCGTGGCGGCGTTGGCTGCAACGGCATTGCCGGCGATGATGACGCCGGTTGGGTTGGTGCCCGGATTGACCGAGAGATTATAAGCCTCACGGTCGGCGTCGACGGTGACGATGCGGTCGTTGATTACGGTCGCGGCGTTCTCGTCGGGGAAGACGGCGGTTGCCGCTCCGTTGTCGAGCCAATTGAGATCGCTCCAGTCGCCGTTGCCGGCCCCGTCCCAGACAAGTGTCCGGCTGGCGTGCCGAAAGCTGAAGTCGCGGATCGTTTGGTAGGCGACCACGCCGCCCGTGCCGCCGGTGAATCCGACCCAAGCGGTCGACTCGCCGCCGACCAGTGCCGGGATGTCGACGCCGGGGATGCTTGCTTGCATCGCGTTGGAAGTGCCCTGCTCGGCCAGACCCAAGGTCAGGTCGATCCCGTCATAGACGAGGGTCACGTCGATCGGATTGCCGCTTCGCAGGTTCACCGGCCCCGTGGAGGTTGCCGTTCCGTAGCCTCCGTCGACTCCGAACGAGTACAGGCTGTTGATGTAGATATCCAGCAACAGCGCGGCGCTATCGTTGATGTTGTCGCCGTCGGCATATCCGCGTCCGTGGCCGCCGGCGCCCAGGGCGCTGGGGCCGCGGACGTCGTTCTGAAGCACGAAGGCAATTCCATCTGCACCGTCGCCGGTGACGTCCTGATACTCGAAAGAGGCAATAAAATCGGTGACGTCCTGCTTGTACTTGTAGAACAGGGACGTGGCCTGGCCGCCTGCGGCGGTGGTCATCTCGACCGTGTCACCGACGATGTTGGGAAGCCCAGGTGCGTTGGTTTGATTCGTGACGAAACCGACCGGCTCGCCGAAACCGGCGATGTCGGCCCGAGCGGTCGGCGCCGTCGCGCCGATGGCCAACAGGCCCAATACCAACATCAGTGTGCAGAACTGTCTCATGATTTCTCTCCGGAATTAGAAGAAGTGTGGGCAATCAAAGCGAAAGACCGCAGATGAACTACAACCGCCGGCAGGGGCGATCGCTCAACGTCGGGATCAGATCGCGTCGCAAGCGGCCGGAAGAGTTTAGCAGCCCGAGACTGGCGTGGCTTACGCCTACACAGTCGCAGGTTGCATCAAATCCGACTCAGCTGCCGTGCTGCCTCAATTGCTTGCGACGCCACAAAGCAGGCACCATGGGGGCCGTGAAACCGGTCCCATACTGCCGAGAGTAGTTTATAGTGGGGTCTATCCTACCGCCAATCGAGGATGCTGTCAACGGGGTACGGAAGAATTCGCGAGCCCCTTTTGCTCGAAAGTTGCGGGAAACGAGCTTCGCCTCCCCATCTTTTGGGTGGGTTTCAGATTGGTCGAATAGACGAGAAACGTTCGGCTGGCGTCAGATCGCCTCGTCGCCGCGCTTGCCGGTACGAATGCGGATGCACTGCTCGAGCGGCAAGACGAAGATCTTGCCGTCGCCCACTTCACCGTTGCCATCGGTGCGGCCGCCGCGGACGATCGCGTCGATCGTCCGTTCGACCGCCTCCTCGCGGACCGCGACCTGAAGCTGCACTTTGCGATGCAGGTCCGCAGGGGGCTCGTGGCCACGATGGCGCTGCGTTCGGTCGACCTCGCGCCCGAAGCCCTGGCAGTTCATCACCGTCATTCGAGAGATCCCAACTTCGGCGAGCGCGGCCTTGACCGTCTCGACTCTGTCCGGCCGAATGAATGCAAGGATCAGCTTCATAAGGTTCAGTCTTGACCTACCTATCAAACGTTTACTAAACCACGCCCTGTTGCAACATCGCATTGGCGACCTTGGCGAACCCGGCGATGTTGGCACCCTGGACGTAATTGGTAAAATCGCCGTTCTTACCGTACTGTACACAGCTTTCGTGGATCGACCGCATGATCTGCTGCAATCGCTGGTCCACTTCCTCCCGGGGCCAACGCATGAACGTGCGATTCTGAGCCATCTCCAATCCGGAAACCGCCACGCCCCCGGCGTTAGCCGCCTTACCCGGTCCGAAGAGGATCTTGGCGCCGAGGAAAACGTCTACACCCTCGGCTTCGGTGGGCATGTTGGCGCCTTCCGACACACAGATGCAGCCGTTATCGACCAGCGTCTTGGCATCCGCCGCGCTGATCTCATTCTGCGTAGCACTAGGGAAGGCCAACTGGCACTTGACGCCCCAGGGGCTCTCGCCGGCGTGGTACTTGGCGCCTTGGAACTTCTGGGCGTACTCGCTGATCCGCCCGCGACGCACGTTCTTCAAGTCCATCACCCAGGCCAGCTTCTCTTCGTCGATGCCGTCCTCGTCGACGATCGTGCCGCCTGAGTCCGACAAAGTGATCACTTTCGCGCCGAGTTGCAGCAGCTTTTCGACGGTGTACTGGGCCACGTTACCCGAACCGGACACGGCTGCAACCTTGCCCTGGCAACTCTCGCCTCGGGTGGCGAGCATCTCCTCGGCAAAGTAGACCGCACCGTACCCGGTCGCTTCGGGGCGGATCAGCGAGCCGCCGTACTCGAGTCCCTTGCCGGTCAG
>JABMRB010000773.1 GCA_013202865.1 Candidatus Nealsoniibacteriota bacterium
CTACTCAGCGGGCTGTTATCAATTTCCCGCCAGACCATGTATTCTTGGCGGTAAATGGTGTAGGATAGACCCCAGTTGGGGCACCGCTGCGCTTTGCCCCAGCCACCCGCCATTCAATCGTACGTCCTTGCCGCCACCTCGTCGCCCTGTTGCTCGAGCACCCGTTTCAGCCCGGCGAGGTTTTGCCGGAGGCTTTCTTCGGCGTCGAGATCGCCACGGTGATCGAGGATGCCGACGGGGCCCCGGTAGCCGCTACGGCGGACGACGTCGAGCATCTTCCGTTCGTGGCGGCCTTGGCCGATGGGGAGGATCATGGGTTTCGCGCCGTCGTTCATGCCGTTGAGGTTCAGGCATAGCAGGTACGGCTTCATCAGGGCAAACGACTTGGCGAAGCCGTCGACATGGTCGTGGCCATGGTGGAAGTTGTAGACGATGCCGACGTGATCGGCCTTCGCGTGATCGTGCAGCCACCGGCAAACGGCAACCATGTTCTCGGGTTCCCCGCCCCAGCCGCCGTGGTTGTATAGCCCCAGCTTGCAGCCGAGTTTTCCGGTCCGCTCGACCAGGGGCAGCAGGGCCTTGGCGGCCGCTTCCACCCGCTCCTCCTCGGTGTCGCCCTTAGGATTGGCCATGCTCTGCCAGATCTGCGGGCGAATCCCGTGCTTCTCGATCAGCCGCGCCATATCGTCGTGCCACCCCCAGAAGGCGAAATACTCCAGGCCATGTTTCTTGTAGGCAAGGATCTCCTGCTCGAACGTCGGCACGTGCTCCGCCCGCCAATCGTAGGCGACTCTCTTAATGCCGAGCCGCTTGAGCATCTCGGCGCGGGCTTCGGGGCCTCGCTTTGCGGCGTCGAAGGGCACAATGCACCAGGCCACCAGATTGTCTTTGGCGAAGAGCCTGGCTGCGGACTCGCGCTCAGCAGCGAGTGCGGGGCAACCGGCCGCTCCATACGTGAGAACGAATGACGCGGCAAGCAAAACGGACACGGTCATCAATAGAGCAGTTCTGTGGCGTTTCATCGTGTGCGTTTCCTGGCGGATGGAGATGTGTTATTGGGGCATCCGTTGATTATCTCGCCATACGTCAAGCGATGCAATCCTGCTCGGTGCCAGATTCTGTGGTGCGTTTCACGCACCCTACAAACGCAGGCCTACTGCTGCTCCCCAGCCTCGACCAACTCGGCTTTGCCGGACGGGGGCTCGTGGTGAATCTCGCTGGTGTCGACTATCGGGCATGGCGGCGTTGTCTTGCGACGCGTGGTCCAAACGAAAAACACCGCAACGCTCGTCAGCAAACCGGCCAAGGATAGAAACACCATCGGATACGGCGACAGACCCAGCAGCGTGCTGCCGTGGTGGATGATGCCGATCATCGGTGCCCCGATCAGTGTGCCGAGGTCCCAGGTCGCCAGGATTACCGTGGTACCCAGCCCGCGATGCCGATCGGGAAACGCCCGGCTACCGGCGGCCACCACCGACGGAAACAGCACGGCGTGCGCGATGCCGTAGCCAACGCCCGGCACCACCAGCCACAACTCCGACCGAACCAGCATCAAGAGGAACTGGCTCGCGGCGAGCATCCCCAGCCCGCAGAGGATCATCGGCGTGGTGCCGATCCGCTCGGGTAGGCGCCGGGTGAGCACGCGGGTAACGATCGCCGTCAGCGCGTAGACGGTGAAGAACGTCCCGATCCGTCGGATGTCCAGTGCGTCCGTGTAGGTCCGCAGGAACGTGCCCGGCATCCCCAAGCCGATCCCCATCGCCACGCCGACAATGAACACGGGTCCCGGGTGATATTGCCGCAGCAGTTGCAGCAGCGGCGGTCGCGGGTGTGGGTGTGGCTTCGGGCGGGTCTGTCCGCGGGTGGCCAACCAGGCAAACACAACCGAACAACACCCGAGCCCACCGGCCACCAGAAACATCCGCCGAATCTGCGATGGCCCGATGCTCTCGCTGCCCAGCATCAGGTCGCCCAATTGGGTGCCGAGCACCTGACCGAGGAACCCGGCGGTACCCACCATGCCGACCATTTCGGCCATCCGCGCGCCCGACGCCCGGCCGGAGATGAAGGTCATCAACGCCCCGAAGATGCCCGCCAGCGAACAGCACAACCCGATCCGTACCAG
>JABMRB010000774.1 GCA_013202865.1 Candidatus Nealsoniibacteriota bacterium
AGGTCGGGTGGAAACGCGGCTCCTCTTGTGACTGCGTCACCCCGACGTTTTTCCGAAAATACGTATTGAAATGACCAGCTCTCTCGCGGAAAAAACATCGGGGTCACCCGCGGGCGTAAAGTGGGAGTAGTGGAGAGTGGGAAGTCCACCGCGTGGACCTTGTGCCTCGACCCACCCTACAGCCCTTCTTGCCGCAGGATTGCTAGTCTCTTGTGGATCCAGCGTGCCTTGGGTGAGCGGGGCTCGACTAGTGTTAGCGCTGCTTCTAGTTCGGCGATTGCTTCCGATAGGTTGCCCAGCGCCTCGTGGGCCATCGCCAGATTGAGCCGCGCGTCGACCATGACCGGGTCGGCTTGCACGGCGGCGGCGTAGTGCTCGATGGCGTCGTGGATTTGGCCCCGGTCGGCGAGTACGGCACCTAGATTCACGTGCGCCTGGGCGTGCTGCGGATCGACGGCCAGCGCCGCTTGATACTGCTCGATCGCCTCGTCCACGGCCCCCTTCTTTTTGAGCAGGTTGGCCAAGTAGCAGTGGGGCGAGGCCGCGTCGCCGCGGATCGCGATGGCACGGCGGTACTGTCGCTCGGCCTCCTCTTGCCGATCCGTCTCCTCGAACATGGACCCGAGCTTCACGTAGGCGTCGACGTATCGGGGGTCCATGTCGATGGCGGCCTCGAACTGCCCGGCCGCCCGATCGAACTCGCCTTCGGCCGCCAGCAGCAGTCCGAGCCGAAAATGCCCACTCGGCCGCGTCGGGAACAATTCTGCCCGGTCGGCCACGGCCGAATCCTTTGCCACCAGTACGACCATGCCGGGCCAGCGTCGCCAAGGGCCTTGCGGTGCGGCGAAAAAGTGCTTGGGAATCTCCGGCTTCGACGTGTAGCACCAGTACGACGACAGCGCCTTGCCGACGCGATACGACCCGCGGCCGAATTGTCCGTCCAGAGCGGCCACGGCCCGGCCCAGGAATTCCGGCCGCACGAGCACCACCTCCGGCCGGGCCCGTTCGACGAAGAGATAGTCGGGCAACTGCGCCCTGAGGTCTTCGCGAATCCGCTTCTGCCGGGTCAACTGGTCGCAGTAGTGCAGGTCGGGCACGTAGAACATCGGCGGATAGGTCATCAGCGTGGGCCAGATCCGCACCGTCGTGCCGGCCGGCAGCTTGCCGAGCAGGGCGATCATCTCCTCGTTGCCGGTCTGGAAGTCGCGGGACGGTTCGCACGCGTAGCGAAACAGCGTCGGCGGCCAGCAGGGACCGGTGCGGTCCATTCGACGTGGCGGCCAGCGAGTATCGGTCGGATCCAATTGCGGCCCAAGAAAGCCGAGATGCAGCAGGTTCGTGCCGATCAGCACCAATCCGACCAGCGGTGCCGCCGGTCGCCACAACCGCCAGAGCACGTGCAGCGTCAGGCCGCCGAACGCTGCACCGACGGCCAGCAACGGCACCACGTAACGCATCTCGGCCCACGGCCCCTTGGCCATGTCGCGGGGCGTGAGAATCGCTGCCAGTAGCACGTAGCCGATCACGACGCCTAGCAAGATCAGGCCCCGCCGCGCCGCCGGGCGATTGCGCCGTGTACGTTGCCGCAGCCAAGGCACGGCCAGCACGATCGTCAGGCACCAGGGAAAGAACTCGTGGGTACCCAGGTCCCGCAGCAGCCAGCCGAGATGGTCGCAGAACCGGGCCCATGGACTGCGAACGAACTGGGGAAACGTGAGCCAATCGGCACGCCAGCCGTACTCGGTCGCGAACGGGTTGGCTGTGGCCAGCACGTAGCCGCCGTAGAGCCCGGCCGTGACGTAAAGGATCGCCAGTAGCACGTATTGTCGCCGCTGCCGGTAACGCGGATCGAAGAAGAACAGCGGCAGCGTCACGAGCACGGCCGCCGCGTTGAGATAATGCGTCGACAGCAACAACACCAATGCCGCGACCGCGGCCGCATAGCGAAGCAGCGTCGGCCGGTCCAGCAGCGCTTCGGCCCGGTGCCGTCGG
This sequence comes from Candidatus Nealsoniibacteriota bacterium, assembly GCA_013202865.1. Taxonomy (GTDB): domain Bacteria; phylum Planctomycetota; class Planctomycetia; order Pirellulales; family Thermoguttaceae; genus JABMRB01. The sequence goes on from JABMRB010000774.1 coordinate 1,993, forward strand.
CGAGCGTCACCCGGGGCCCAGAAGATCCAGACCAGGATACTCAGCGTCGCACCGAGCACGTAGTAGCGGCAGTTGCGGGCGTAGAGCAGCCAGGCCGGGCTGAGCGCCAGGATCAGCGAAGGCAGCCACCAGGGGAAGCGCCGACCAAAGTGCCGCCGCATCCAGCCCCCCAGCAGCCCGATCGAGAGCACGCCCGCGATCGCGAACGGCAGCCGGGCACCGAACGTCGTCTCGCCGCAGAGCCACATCCCGGCGGCGGCCACGTAGGCCGGCAGCGGCGGCACGCGCAGCTCCCGGCCGAGGTCTTCACCCAGGGCTCCACCGTAGGCGTAGCCGACCAGATTGGTCCCGTCCCAGGCGGTGATCTTGCCCTGGTGGAGCAGGTTACGTCCGTAGATCGCCGTATTGGCTTCGTCGTCCCAGAACTGGCGGTTATCCAGGCCCCGCAAGGCGAGCACGGCCGCGACAAGCATCGCCACGGCAACCACGGCCAGACCGAAGCGTTGCCGGCGCGTCGCCCTTGTTCGATAGTCCGCTACCGCGTTGGGCATGCGTTTGTCTCGTCAGACCGCGGGTGGCACCGTTGATTTTGCGGGGTGGATGTTGCCATTTCGTTTGACTCGCACGCAAAATCGCCGGTGTTGCTTGCAACGGGAGGAGGTCAGGACGCCGATCCTGTGGGAGCCTAGCCTGTGACGGGCCGATTGTCAATCTGGTCCCAATCGTGCAATTGTTCTCCATTTCGTGCGGTCTTAGGAAAAGAAAGCCATCGTGGTGGGCGGCCGAATTCGTTACAACCGGTTGTCAGCCAATGTGTTACAGCGTCTCCCGGGCGACGGCGCGACCGCGAAACCTGAATTTTTCACCGCCCCAAGCCCAACCGGCCGTCGCCCCGGGGCGGTCCGGCGTCGCCCGAAGTCGTTGCAGCGGCGCGACTTGCGCGGCGAACCGCCCCCTTGACTGGCCGGGTAATACATATACATTCGTTCCCTTTCGCGTTCTCGTAAAGTGTTTCCGTCATTGAGGTTGCGAAATGTTGCACACTTTTTCTTGATTTGGGGGATCGAAAGGGAAACAATTCGGGCGGCTGCCAGGACGGAGTTCAGGTCGAGTTTTCAAAGAGCGACGTACCGAGAACAGTACATGAACTACTGTATCGTCTTGCGGGGCGGGTGTCCACCCGAAGAATTGGGCCGTTGCCGGGGCTATCTCCGGCCGACCCCGAGTACCCCAATCCGACAACACCCCGCGAATCCTCCAATGCTGCGCAACGCCGACGATTTCGCAAAAGAGCCCGAGGAAATGGCCAACCGCACTGCGCGAAATCATCGCTGCCACCCGCGGCTCCCCTCCAAGACAATCCCGCCGTTCACAGCGCAAGGGTCGCATGGCACCCTTGCTGGGCCATTGGTATAATGATCACAGTGATGTACCGTATACGCCACCCAGCTTCCTCCTGCCTATTCTTGAAAAGGCGCAAAAAATGAAACACGCATTATGTCTTCTCATTGCCCTCTGCCTCATGGCGTTCGGAATACTCGGTTGCGACAAGTCGGAACCTAATAACACTCCGGCAAAGAACACGCCGACGGATCCTGGTGCTTTGGAGGGGACCTGGGTTGTCTTTTGGTCCGCCTTGGGAGAGAGCTTGTACTTCAGGGATATGGGAACAGTTTCTACTTATAGAAATGGCAAGGTGACTCCCGGCAATGGTCAATCCGGGGCCAAGTACGAAGTCCGTGCTGATCAGGTTCCAGCGGAAATCGATATTACTATCCAGGATGATCCTGCTGAAGAAGAATTCACACTGCAAGGGATCTACAAGATCGAGCGTGATCAGCTCACCTCGTGTGTCTCTCCAGAAAAGCGCCCGACCGTTTTCCGATCGACCTCCGGGGTTCAGCGTAGTCGACAGAACCTTCAGATTCTCCGCCGCCGTGCTTGGACGCCAGGCGACAAAGAAACACCCTTTGCCGCGGAGGAAAAGGAGGCGATTGAGAATCTCGCGAAGAAAATCGAGTACGAGAACGCGAACGATATGGTATTACACATGCTGGATGATTGCCGTGTCGTTTGTGACCGGGAGGGGCATGCCCGAACGATTCACATCAAGGGAACCAACGCGGCAGATGATCCGTTGGCCGAGATTGCCAAGCTAACGAAGACGGAAGTCCTGATGGCCGAAAACTTCGATTTCCCAGAGCAAGGCCTCAAAAAGCTCAGGTCCCTTGAAAATCTGGAAATGCTCGTACTCTGGGGCCCTCATCACCTGACTTCCCAAAGCATCGAAGACCTCGAGCAACTCAAGAAGCTTCGCGTCTTGGGATTGCTTTCGGATTCTGATCCTAAGGGCAAGACCCTGGAGACGATAGGGAAGCTACCAGACCTGGAATTCTTACTAACGGGCTTCAGTTTCAAGGATGACGATCTGGTCCATCTGAAGAACCCGAAGAATCTGCGCGTTCTTTGGTTTTGCAACCAGAAGATGACCGACGCAGGGCTTGAGCACTTGGTCGAGATCAAGACCTTGAAGCATTTGTACGTTGATGCTCCAAACGTTACGCGCGAAGGGATCAAGAAACTCAAGGCCGCCCTGCCTGACTGCGAAATTCACGCCTGTGGAATCACTTATGGGAGCCGGGGGCCGAACTGAGTTTCGGAGTTCCGGGCGGAGTTCCGAATCCGGGGAATCCGGGGACACGGAATCCGGGGACAGTATACACGTTTCTAGATCGGGGGCCAGAGAAACTAGTATGCTGTCCCCGGAATTCCCGGAATTCCCCGGAATTCGCAGCGGACCCAGATGTGCGGATTGCCCGGCTCGACCTGGTAGACGGTCAGTTTCTCGGCCCCCGGCACGGGGGTCGGATCTGCACCTGCGGCCGTGCCGGCAAGGTGCATGCCCAGCGGTGCCGCGGTCGCGGTTAGGGAGAGTTTGAGGAAATCGCGGCGTTGTAGGTTATTGTTCATTTGGGTTGATCCTTGTGTTGGTTGGTGGGGCTATTCACCAAATCGTTTCCAGGCCTTGGGGAACCGCTTCTTCAACTCCTCCGGATCGTCCTTGAACGGCACGCCACTCGGCTCCTCTGATCCCGTAGCGGGAACGTCAATCGTCAACGGCTTGCCGAACTTGGATTCGTAGACTCTGTCGGCAGCGTACCCGAATTCCTCAAAGAAGCAGTTCTTCACGTTGGGGACTTCCGCCAGCCGCTGGGGGTCTTTGAGGCAAGACTCGTAGATCGTTTTGCCTCGCGAGATCAGCCAGTATCGAAAGTCAAGGAACGAATCGTCGCCGCATCCGCCGTTGATGACGTACACGACTCCCCAGAGGTCCCACGTGCAGGCCTTGTATCGCAATCGCATGAAATGCCACTGGAACGCTTCGATTTCGTCGGGCGTGCGGTCGCGCAGGGCCTTGCGAAGCGCCAGCAGTTGCCGTTCTTGGCTACCGTGGGACTGCTCCCTGGTGATTTCAATCAGCCACCAGAACTCGTCTTCCGAGAGATGGCGGGCGATTTCCTTCGGAACGTCGGCGTCCTTTGCGAACACATTGCCGGACACGCCGACAAAGAACGCTGCCAAAACCGCCGCAGCATGCCACAGTCGCGGCCGCCAACGTGGAGAACAAGCATCTGCTGCCATGGGACTTCTCCTGATTTCTTTGCCGGGGCCGCGGTTCCCTCGCACTCTGTCAACCACTGCCCTTTCCACCCCCCCGAACGCAGTCGGGGGGCGTTGGCAGGGCCAGCGCACACTAAGTTGTTTGTCCCGTAAGGACTTGCGTCAGAAAATCGACA
>JABMRB010000775.1 GCA_013202865.1 Candidatus Nealsoniibacteriota bacterium
CCCCTATTCCGGCTGAAGCCGGTACTGCGAGCGTCGAACTAAGAAGAGGATATCCTATGCAAGAGCGTCTCGATGCGGTGTTCGCCTCGTTCGAGGGGAAGGAGTCGGAATTGATTCCGGTTCTGCAGCAAGTGCAGGGGGAATTTGGCTACCTGTCCGAGGAAGCGATGCGGGCAATCGGCCGGTTTCTCCGGGTGCCGGAGAGCCAGGTCTACGCGGTGGCAACGTTCTACTCGCAATTCCGTTTCACGCCGATCGGCCGCCGCCATGTGATGGTCTGCCGGGGCACGGCCTGCCATGTCCTTGGCGCCCCGCGGATTCTCGAGGAGGTGGAGAATCAACTGGGAATCAAGGAGGGCGAAACCACCAACGACCTCGAGTATTCGCTGGAGACGGTGGCCTGCATCGGAGCGTGTGGACTGTCGCCCTGTCTGATGGTCAACGACAAGGTCGAAGCAAAGATGTCCCCGAAGAAGGTGGCCAAGACGTTTGCGAAAGGCAAGGGAGAATGACCGACCGTTTCGATGAGTTCAAGCGACGCTCTGAAGAGAAATGGCGAGCCCTGCAATCCGCCCAAATCCCGCGGATCCTGGTAGGCACGGCCACCTGCGGCCGCTCGGCCGGGGCACTGGAGGTCGTCGAAGCCTTTCGCCGTGAGTTGGACGCCCGCGGCTTGGAAGCCCACCTGATCGAAGTCGGCTGCATTGGGCTCTGCTACGCCGAACCGATCGTTTGCATCACGAAGCCCTCGCAGCCGGGCATCTGCTACGCCAACGTCGACCCGGCGATGGCCGCCGAACTGGTCGAGGCGTATCTTGTCGGCGACGATCCGCTCGGGAAATATGCCCTGGGCAGCATCGGTGACGGTTCCGTCGAGGGCATTCTGCCGCTGCTGGAAACGCCCGTCTTCAAGCTCCAGGTCCGCCGGACCTTGGGCAAGTGCGGGGTGATCGACCCGACGGAGATCGACCAATACGTGGCCAACGGCGGCTATGGCGGACTGGTCAAGGCCCTGGCGATAGACCCAGCCGGCATCATCGAGCAGATCAAGGCGTCGGGGCTGCGGGGCCGCGGCGGGGCCGGTTTCCCCACCTGGCGGAAATGGCAGTTCTGCAGCGACACGCAAGCGGATCACAAGTACCTCGTCTGCAATGCCGACGAGGGTGACCCCGGGGCCTTCATGAACCGTTCGCTGCTGGAAGGCGATCCGCACGCGGTGCTGGAAGGGATGGCGATCGCCGGCCGGGCCATCGGGGCCGACCAAGGCTACATCTACTGCCGGGCCGAATACCCGCTGGCGTTGGAAAGACTGCATGCGGCCCTGAAGCAGGCGGAGGATCACGACCTGCTGGGCGACGGCATCCTCGGCTCGGAGTTCAACTTCCACGTCAAGATCAAGGAAGGGGCGGGTGCGTTTGTCTGCGGTGAAGAAACGGCCCTGATCGCGTCGATCGAAGGCAAGCGAGGGATGCCCAGGCCCCGGCCGCCGTTTCCCGCCGTCTCCGGCCTGTGGGGAAAGCCGACGATCATCAACAACGTGGAGACCTTGGCCTGTGTCGCGCAGATCATGCAGCACGGGGCCGATTGGTTCGCCGAGTACGGCACCGAAAAGAGTAAAGGAACCAAGACCTTCGCCCTGGTCGGCAAGATCAACCGCACCGGGCTGGTCGAGGTGCCGCTGGGGATCACGCTGCGGGAAATGGTCTTCGAGATCGGCGGCGGCGTGCTGAACGACAAACCCTTCAAGGCAATTCAGACGGGTGGGCCCTCCGGCGGATGCATTCCCCGCGACTTGCTCGACACACCGGTCGACTACGACTCGTTGCAGGCGGCCGGCACGATCATGGGTTCCGGCGGCATGGTCGTGATGGACGAAGAAAACTGCATGGTCGACATCGCCCGCTATTTCCTCGACTTCACCCAAAAGGAATCTTGCGGCGAGTGCGTACCTTGTCGGTTGGGCACCAAGCAGATGCTCGACGTCCTGGACGATATCACTCAAGGCAAGGCAGAGCCGGAAGATCTCGACCTGCTCGAGGAAGTTGGAGAGGGCGTGCATGCCGGCTCGCTCTGCGGGCTCGGGCAGACCGCGCCCAATCCGGTGCTGACCACGATCCGCTACTTCCGCGACGAGTACGACGCGCATATCCAGCAGAAGAGCTGTCCGGCCAAGGTATGCCGGGAACTGATCACCTACCGGATCCTGCCGGAGAAATGCACCGGTTGCAGGCTCTGCGCGAAGGTTTGCCCCGCAGATGCGATTGTAGGCGAGAAGAAACAGGTTCACGTGATCGACCAGCAAAAGTGCATCAAGTGCGGCGTATGTTTCGAGAAATGCCCGCCGAAATTCGGCGCCGTGGAGTGCCTTGCGGGGCAGCCTACCTACCCAACGCCAACAACCGGAGGAACGCCGTAGTGGCTAAAGTCACGTTGACTATCGACGGGATCGGTGTGATGGCCGAGCCGGAAACGACCGTCTTGCAGGCGGCGCTGGCGGCCGACGTCTACATCCCGCATTTGTGTTACCACCCCGACTTGCGGCCGGCCGGCGTCTGCCGGGTCTGTATGGTCGAGGTCGAGGGCCGCGGTCTGGTACCCTCCTGCCTCACGCCTGTGGCCGAGGGGATGACGGTCTCCACCGAGAGCCCCCAGGTCGACAAGGTCCGCCGGGTGGCCGTCGAGCTGTTGCTTGCCAACCATCCGGAAGACTGCCTGACCTGCGGGAAGAACAACCGTTGCGAGTTGCAGCGGATTGCGGCCTACATCGGCATCGACCGAAAGCAACTTGGGCGGTTCCGCCGCAGCAAGGAGCCGATTCCGATCGACACGTCGAATCCGTTCTTCAACCGCGACATGAACCGTTGTATCCTCTGCGGCATCTGCGTCCGCACCTGCGAGGAGTTGCAGGGAACCTGTGCGATCAACTACGTCAACCGCGGCTACAAGGCGGTCACCGCCCCGTTCGGCAACGAACCGATCGCCGAGTCCAATTGCGAGGCGTGCGGCGAGTGCGTGGTCCGCTGCCCGACCGGCGCCTTGTCGTGCAAGGGATTCCAGGAGCCGACCCGCGAGGTCCGCACCGTTTGCCCCTATTGCGGCGTCGGATGCGGCATCCGGCTAGGTGTCCGCGGCGGCAAGATCGTCAGCTCGCAGGGCGACCCGCAAAGCCTGGCCAATCACGGCCGGTTGTGCGTGAAGGGCCGGTTCGGACACGATTTCGTCAACCATCCCCGGCGGCTGACCAAGCCGCTGGTCCGCAAGCAGGGCGAACTGGTCGAAACCGATTGGGACGAGGCCTTGGGCCTGGTGGCCGAGAAGTTCACCCAGCACAAGGGCAAACAGTTCGCCGCGATCGCGTCGGCCAAGTGTACTAGCGAAGAAAACTACGTCGCACAGAAATTCACGCGCGCGGTGATGGGTACGAATAGTATCGATCACTGCGCCAGATTGTGACATGCCCCTACCGTGGCCGGTCTGGTCACATCATTCGGCAGCGGCGCCATGACCAACTCGATCGGCGAAATCGCCGAAACCAAGTGCATGTTGGCCATCGGCACCAACACGACGGTCGCCCACCCGGTGATCGCCGTGGAAATGAAGAAGGCGGTTCGCAACGGCGCGAAGCTGATTGTGGCCAACCCCAAGGAAATCGATCTGTGCCGCGCGGCCACCAGCTTCGTGCAGCAGCGGCCCGGCAGCGACGTGGCCCTGCTGATGGGCATGGCGCGGGTGATCGTCGACGAAGGGCTCGAAGACAAGGAGTTCATCGCCGAGCGGTGCGAGAATTTCGACGCCCTGAAAGAGTCGCTCGAAGCATTCGACCCGGACACCGTCGAAAAACTCACCGGCGTGCCCAAGGAGGAAGTTGCCGAGGCGGCTCGCTGCTTCGCCACGCACAAGCCGGCGTCGATCTTCTTCGCCATGGGGATCACGCAGCACACCCACGGCACCGACAACGTGCTGGCGGTGGCCAATCTGGCAATGCTCACCGGCAACGTCGGCAAGACGTCCTCCGGCGTTAATCCGCTACGCGGACAGAATAACGTCCAGGGCGCCTGCGACATGGGCTCGCTGCCGAACGTCTACCCGGGCTACCAGAAGGTGATCGACCCGAAGATCCGCGAGAAGTTCCAGCAGGCGTGGGGTTGCGACTTGAGCGACAGCGTGGGGATCACCCACACCGAGATCATCGACGCGGTACACGACGGCACGATCAAATCGCTCTACTTGATCGGCGAGAACCCGGTGCTGAGCGAGGCCAACGCCAGCCACGCCGAAGAGGCGCTGAAGCGGACCGACTTCCTCGTCGTGCAGGACATCTTCCTCACCGAAACGGCCGAGTTGGCCGACGTCGTGCTGCCCGGGGCCACCTTTGCCGAGAAGGACGGCACGTTCACCAACACCGAGCGGCGGGTGCAGCGGGTCCGCAAAGTGATCGAACCGGTCGGCGACAGCAAGCCCGACTGGTGGATCACCTGCGAAATCGCCAAGCGGATGGGTGCGGCCGGGTTCGACTTCGAGTCGCCCGAGGAGATCTTCACGGAGATCACCTCGCTAACGCCCAGCTATGCGGGCATCACCTACGAGCGGCTCGAAGGCGGCGGCCTCCAGTGGCCGTGCCCCTCGGCCGACCACCCGGGCACACCGACGTTGCACACCGAGCGGTTCGCCACACCCAGCGGCAAGGGGAAGTTCATGCCGCTGGAGTATCGCCCGCCGGCCGAGCTGCCCGACGACGAGTATCCGCTGATCCTCACCACCGACCGCAGCCTGTTCCACTTCCACACCAGCACCATGACGCGGAAAGTGGCCGGGCTGGAGCAGCTCGACGGCCGGGAGCGGTTGGGAATCAATCCCGACGACGCCGCTCGGCTGGGGATCGCCGACGATGACACGCTCCGAGTGACCTCCCGTCGCGGCGAGGTAACCGTCGTCGCCAACGTAACCGGGGCCTGTCCGCCGGGCCTGGTCTCCTCGACGTTCCATTTCGCCGAGAGCCGCATGAACGTGCTGACCAACCCCGCGCTGGATCCGGTGGCCAAAATCCCCGAGACGAAGGTTTGCGCGGTCCGGGTGGAAAAGATGCCCGGTGGAGAGAGTGGAGGCTAGCGGGTACGAATCATACTTTGCGCGACGTGGGCATCGCACGTAAGGCAGGCATGCGACGCTGGAGCCGAATGGAGACCAGAGTCCCGAAATACGGTGGATTTCTGGACTTTTCGGATGGGACATGACTTGATGACGCAGAACCCCGAATACGGGCTGTAGTCGCTGCCGCATCAACCTCATCGATGCCTTCTCGGCGTTCGCGCACCTGTCGTCATTCACCCGCCTCTCATTCCGCACCCAGGCGGGGCAGTTAAGGCGGGGATGGGGAGGTTGAGAGGAGAGGTTCCGCCACCGCTATCGCACCCCAAACGTCACCTGAGATTCATTCTGTGGCCGAGCGTGAAACCTGTATTTTCAAGAGATTTCGACGTCGGCTCAATTCTTTGGCCCCACGGGGTGAGAATGTCATGCAAGGTGCGTTCACGCGGCGCGCCACCGCTTGACACTGCCACGCACAGCACGGATGCCGTGATGTACTTTTTTCCTTCCTGAGTATGTCAGAACCTGGTAAAACAGGATAGAATTATCGGAAAGGCTCGCGTTGGTTGCGGGCAAGAGATCATCCAGGGAATCCTGGTTACACACAGAGCGGTTCGCATCTGGGAGGATTGACTATCGCTGATTCTGACCACAAGGAGACGGCATCCGCGGCTATCTGGCACGCCCTGGACACCAGCGAGGTCCAGGAACAACTGGGCGTGAGCGCAGACGATGGGCTTAGCCCCGCCGAAGTCGAATCCAGGCTCGGCAAGTACGGGCCCAACGTGCTCGATGAGCGCGGTGGCAAGGGCCCGTGGGGGATCCTCGCCGAGCAGTTCACCAGTTTTCTCGTGATTCTGCTCATCGTTGCTGCTTTCATCTCCGCCGTGGTGCTCGGCGAGTGGATCGATGGCGGTGTGATTCTGGTGGTCGTGATCCTTAACGCGATCCTCGGCTTCAGCCAGGAGTTCCGCGCCGAAAAGGCGATGGCCGCCCTGAAGAAGCTGGCGATGAACACCGTGCGGGTCCGGCGTGGCGGATCGGTCCGAGAGGTCAAGAGCGACCATATTGTCCCCGGCGACATCGTGTTGCTGGAGGCGGGCAATCTGATTGCTGCCGACTGCCGGCTGCTGGAAGCGGCCGACCTCCGCGTGGAAGAGGCACCGCTTACCGGCGAGTCCGTCCCCGTCACGAAGCAGTGCGAGCCGGTCGGCAACGAGAACACGCCCGTCGGCGACCGCGTGAACATGGGCTACATGGGTACCGTCGTGATGTACGGCCGCGGCCTGGGGCTCGTCATTGCCACGGGCATGGGCACCGAACTCGGCAAGATTGCCGGCAGCCTGCAGACCGTCGAGAAGGACGTGACGCCGCTCCACAAGCAGCTCGACCGCCTGGGGAAGATCCTCGTCGTCGGCGCCCTGATGCTGATTGCCCTCGTTGCGGTCATCGGCCTCATGCAGGGCCAGCCGTTCCGGACCATGTTCCTCACGGCGGTCAGCATGGCCGTGGCTGCCGTGCCGGAGGGCCTGCCAGCGGTGGTGACGATCGCGCTGGCCGTGGGCGCGCAACGGATGCTCAAACGCAACGCCCTCATCCGCAGACTGTCTGCCGCCGAAACGCTCGGCTCGGTCACGACCATCTGCTCGGACAAGACGGGTACGCTCACGCGGAACCAGATGACGGTCACGCGGTTGGTGTTGCCCGATTGGGCCGCCGACATATCCACGGAGGATCACGCTGGCACGAGCGAGTCGGAGATCGACCTGTCCGGCAAGCCGGCCGCGTCCCTGCTACTCTGCGTGGCGGCCCTCTGCAACGATGCCGCCATCAAGGACGACCCCGACACCCCAAAAAAGGATACCATCGGCGACCCTACGGAAGGCGCGCTGCTGCTGGCCGCACTGGACGCCGGGCTCGACAAGGAGCGACTCGACGAGCTGTTGCCTCGTGTTGCCGAGGTTCCTTTCGACTCCGACCGCAAACGCATGACCACTCTGCACGACGTGCCCACCAACCGACAGGCCTTGCCCGCCGCGTTGGCCGCTGCCTGGGACGCCATTGTCGGCGACGTCGCGTGCATCGCAGCCGCCAAGGGCGGCGTTGAGAGCGTCACCAGCGTCTGCGACCGCGTCTATCGCGGCGGGAAGATTGTGCCCCTGACCGACGACGTGCGACAGGAACTCACCGAGCAAAACGCCACCCTGGCCAGCGAGGGCATCCGGGTGCTCGGAGTGGCCTTTCGGAGCTTCGACACTCGGCCGGACGAGATTGACGCTCAAGCCGTCGAAAGCGAGTTGGTGTTCATCGGTATGGCCGGCATGGTCGACCCGGTACGGCCCGAGGTGTGCGACGCTATCGGCAAGTGCGTCTCGGCTGGCATCCGCCCGGTGATGATCACGGGGGACCACCCGCTGATGGCGAGGTACATCGCGCGGGAACTGGGCATGGTGCCGCGGGACGACGACAGCAAGGCCCGCATTCTGACGGGACGCGATCTGGCAGCGATGTCCGCCGACCAACTCAGCGACGCCGTCAAGGATGTCTCCGTCTACGCCCGCGTCGCGCCCGAAGACAAGCTCAACATCGTGGACGCCCTCCAGGCCCACGGCCATATTGTCGCCATGACCGGTGACGGCGTCAACGATGCCCCGGCACTCAAGAGCGCCGACATCGGCGTAGCCATGGGCATAACCGGCACGGACGTTTCCAAGGAGGTGTCCGACATGGTGCTTGAGGACGACAACTTCACGACCATCGTGGCGGCTGTCGAGGAAGGGCGGACGATCTTCGCGAATATCCAGCGGTTCATCCGGTTTCTTCTGACGTGCAACACGGGCGAGTTGTGGGTGTTCCTGATCGCGCCGTTCTGCGGCATGCCCCTGCCGCTGCTGCCGGTGCAGATACTCTGGATGAATCTGGTCACCGACGGTTTTCCCGCAATGGGACTTGGCGTGGAGCCGTCCGAAAAGGATATCATGAGGCGCCCACCGCGCAATCCGGCCGCCCCCATCATCAACTGGACGCAGGGCGCCCACATCCTCTGGGTGGGCCTGCTGATCGCCGCGTTGTCGATGGCCGTCGGCTACTGGTTCTGGAAGGAGGCCGGGGCGCCGTCCGGCGTCGACCCGCACGCGGAGGGCGCCAGGGTCCAGGCGTCCGTGTGGCAGACGATGCTGTTCTGCACGATGGTCTTCTCGCAGTTGTTCCTGGCCTTCTCCGAGCGGAGTGATCGGTACTCGCTACTCACTATCGGTCTGCTCTCGAACAAGTACGTGCTGATATCGGTGATCGGCGCGTTCGCGTGCCAGCTTGGCGTGGTCTACCTGCCGTTCTGCCAGAAGCTCTTCAAGACCACATCGCTGTCGGCCGGGCAGTTGGGCCTTTGCGTTGCCGTCGGTATGGTCGTCCTGCTGGCCGCAGAGGTCGGGAAGGCTGTCCGACGGGCCAGGGGTGGACCGAAGGCGTAGAGACAGGCGAAACTCGGAATTCTCCCTGCAACCTATTGCAGGCAAAGAATGGCAACTGTCGTCGGAGAGCTGGCCATCGTGCCAACATGTTTGTCGGAAGATCGGCAGCTCCGCGTTTTTCTTGTGGCCGGGACGGGCATCAGACTTCGTCCCGAAAATCGTTCCTTTTCCAACGCAAACGCCGCAATCCCTTATCCAGCACGTAAGTTCTGTCCAGAGAGTCCGAGATCGCCATGTCAAAATCAAAACCCCATAAAGCCGTGCCGGCAAGAGGTTTTCGATGCAGCTCGTTTCGCCGCGAGTCCGCCATCGATCCCCCTGCGGGCGGGGAAAGCAGGCAATTGGCAAAGTGCGATTTGCACCTTCGCAGAAAAAATGCTAGGCAAGCCCGGCCGTTAAACGGTTCGTAGTGACCCGATTCATCGGGTCGGGCCAGTTGGAACCACCTAGAACCGCATAAATGCGGTTACTACAAACAGATCGCGGGCCGCTTGACCACTTCTCAGGTCGCCAATAGAATGCGGGCTTGCGATCATCTCGACGATAGGCGACCAGACCGATGCAAACGATTAGAACCAAGCGGGGATTGGATCTGCCGATCTCCGGCGCTCCCAGGCAACGGATCGAAGACGGGCCAGCCGTGCAGACGGTGGCCGTGGTGGGGCCGGATTACGTCGGCATGAAGCCGACCATGGCGGTCCAGGTGGGCGACCGGGTAGCTGC
>JABMRB010000776.1 GCA_013202865.1 Candidatus Nealsoniibacteriota bacterium
CCGCGGCCCGGGCTGCCGACGCACCGGTAACGTTCATCGCCGCGACCGGCGACGACGCCTTCGGCCGCGATACGATGGACCATCTCCGCGGCGAGAACCTTGACCTGCGATTCGTCAAGACGGTCGCCGACCAGCCGACCGGCGTGGCTCTGATCCTCGTCGATCGGTACGGCGAAAACCTGATCAGTGTCGCCTCCGGGGCCAATCTCTCGTTGACGCCGGCCGATGTGGACGCCGTGCCGGAAGACGTGTTTCGCTCTGCGGCGATCTTTCTCGCCTGCCTGGAATCGCCGCTGGAAACCGTTGCCCGGGGACTTGCCCGAGCGAAGCAGGCGGGCCTGACGACGATCCTCAACCCGGCCCCGGCCAATGCGGCGATCTGTGGCAACGGGCTGCTTTCGCTGGTCGACGTGATCACACCCAACGAGGGCGAAGCCGCCGCACTGGTAGGTGGCGAAGCTGCCGCGCTGGCCGGTGGCGACGCCGGTCAGCAGCCGGACGCCACGGCACGCGCCCGCCGTCTTCAGCAACTCGGCTGCCGCAGTTGTGTGATCACGTTGGGGGCAGCCGGCTGCCTGGTCGTCGAACAAGACGCGACGCTCGTCGAGGGCCATTGCGTCGAGGCGGTCGACACAACGGCCGCCGGCGACGCATTCAACGGGGCCCTGGCCGTTGCCCTGGCCGAAGGTCGCCCGCTGGCCGAGGCCGCCCGCTGGGCCAACCGGGCCGCCGCGATCGCGGTCACCCGCACCGGAGCCCAGCCGTCCTTGCCGAGCCGGGCAGAAATCGATGCATAGCCGGACACCTCACAAACGCTTGCAAACGCTCGGCCATCATCTACAATGACCCACAAGACTCGCCATCGCCACCCGCCTCTATTGCAGGAGCCCAAACATGAACGATTATCTGCCCCCGGCCGTCTCGAAGAAACCATCTCGCCGCGATTTCCTGAAACGTTCCACGAGCGTTGCCACCGGGGCCACGCTTGGCGCCACGCTGAGTGTCGCGAGCCATGCCCATGCGGCCGGTAGCGACGAGATCAAGATCGCACTGATCGGTTGTGGCGGGCGCGGGACCGGGGCGGCCGTCCAGGCGCTCGGCAACACGGCCATGCCCAACGTCAAGCTGGTCGCCATGGCCGACGCGTTTACCGACCGCGTGGAGAACTGCTACAAGGCCGTCAAGGCCCGCTGCGGCGACAAGGTCGACGTTCCGCCCGAGCGACGCTTCTCCGACCTCGACTGCCATGAGGGAGCGATCAACGACAAAGACGTCGACATGGTGCTGCTCTGCACGCCGCCCGGCTTCCGGCCCGCGCAGTTCGAGGCCGCCGTCAAGGCCGGCAAACACGTCTTCATGGAAAAACCCGTGGCCACCGACGCCCCGGGCATTCGCCGCGTCATGGCCGCCAACGAAGAGGCCAAGAAAAAGGGCCTGTTGGTGGCCGTCGGGCATCACCTGCGACACGAAGTCAAGCATATAGAAATCGTCAAGCGGATCCACGACGGCGAAATCGGGAAGTTGAAGTACTTGCGGGCGTACTTCAACACGGGCGCAATCTGGGTCCGCCCGCGCCAGGCCGATCAGACGGAAATGCAGTACCAGGTCCGCAACTGGTATCACTTTACCTGGGTCTGCGGCGACCACATCGTCGAGCAGCACGTCCACGACCTCGACGCCTGCAACTGGATGCAGGGCGGCCACCCGGTCGAGGCACAGGGGATGGGCGGCCGGCAGGTCTGCACGAGCAAGGATCAGGGCGAGATTTACGATCACCACGCCGTGGAGTATACCTACGCCGACGGCGTGAAGATGTTCAGCTACTGCCGCCAGATTCCCGGCTGTTGGGGAAGCTTCAGCGAACACGCCCACGGCACCAAGGGATCGGCCGCCATCGAGGGCCACGGTAAGAGCACGCTATACGTCGACGGCAAGGATCCGGTGAGTTGGCAACGCGGTCCGGACGGCCATCAGCTCGAGCACAACGATCTGTTCGCCGCCTTGAAGGCCGGCCAGCCGTACAACGAAGGCGACTACGGCGCCAGCAGTACGATGACGGCAATCCTCGGACGGATGGCGACCTACTCCGGCAAGAAGGTCACCTGGGACGATGCGATCAATTCGCAACTCGACCTGATGCCCGAGAGCCTCGCATGGGACGCCGAACCGCGAGTCAAACCGGGTGCTGACGGATACTATGCCTGTGCCATGCCCGGGATGACGAAGGCGTACTGAGCGAACCCGCGAAGCCACCCCCCGCAACGCAGTGCGGGGGCGTTGGGGGGAGTAGCACACACACAACAAAACGCCCCCGCACTGCGTTGCGGGGGGTCGCGCACGCATAACAAACGCCCCCGCACTGCGTTGCGGGGGGTAGCACACGCACAACAAAACGCCCCCGCACTGCGTTGCGGGGGGTGAGGGCGCCGCCATGAACGCCTGGAACGGTTGGTACCACGTCAACGGCCACACCTACGGCACCTGGCTGCCAGGCGACCCGCGCGGATGGCGAGAGAAGGGCCACAAGCAACACGTTGCCGGCGACTACAAGAATCCGCCCCCGGCCGGCTCGGGCGATCCACTACTCGAGTATTCTCGCGACGCGTTGACGCAACCACCGACACACTTGGACACGGCCCAACGCGAAATCGTTGGCCGTGCCATCGTGGAGCGGCTCGTCGGCCTGCAATACGAAACCATCGCGTTTTCGCTCGACGAGATTCACTTCCATTTGCTGGCAAAGTTCTCAGACGGTGAGGTTAAGACCCCGGTTGGCTTGGCGAAGAAGCACGCGTACCACGAACTCCGCGATCACGGGTTCGAGCGAAAACTCTGGGGACGACGGGCCCACGTGGTTCCGATCAGGGATCGACAACACCAGTTGAATGTGTTTGAATATGTCGTCCGGCATCGGGAGAATGGGGCGTGGGTGTGGACGTTTCGCGAGGGGGTGTATTGGCGCGAGGAGGGGGGAGAGTGAAGAGAGGAGATACGTTAGAGCGGTTTGTGTGAGGAGCGCACCGCCGCGAAGCCACCCCCCGCAACGCAGTGCGGGGGCGTTGGGTTGCAAGCGCTTAGCGAAGGATCGGTGCATACGAAACAATCACACACGATTCGGATCGGAACAAACGCCCCCGCACTGCGTTGCGGGGGGTGCTGAGAAGGACTCCATCACGACAACACACAACAGAACACAATATCACAACTCCAATCCAACGGGAGAACCCATCATGTCGATCACACGTAGACGGTTTGTACAGGGGGCGCTGACGGCGGCCGGGGCGGTTGCCGTGCCGATGGTCGTCTCGTCGCGAGTCTTCGGGGCCAACGACGAAATCCTCATCGGCGTCGTCGGATGCGGCGGTCGCGGACGCGGAGCACACATCCCGTCGTGGCTAAAGCAACAAGGGGTGACCGTCGTCGCCGTCAGCGATTCGGACGGCCAGCGACGCGGCATCTGTGCCGATATCGTTGCCAAGAACACCAAACAGAAGGTCGAACAGTATGCCGACATGCGGAAGATGTTCGAGCGCAAGGACATCGACGCAATCTCCAACGCCACACAAAACTACTGGCACGGGCTGAGCACGATCTGGGCCTGCCAGGCCGGCAAACACGTCTACGTCGAGAAACCCCTGTCGCACTACATCTGGGAAGGCCGGCAGATGGTCAATGCGGCGAGGAAGTACGATCGCATCGTCCAGTGCGGCACGCAGCGGCGCTCGCAGGCCTCGGTTGCCGAGATGGGTAAGTGGCTTCGCGAAGGCCACCTCGGCAAGATCCTCTACGTCACCACGTTCGCCAACAAACCCCGTACCTCCTGCGGCAAGCGCGACACGCCGCTGGAGATCCCCGAGTCGGTCGACTACGATCTATGGTGCGGGCCCGCTAAGAAGCTGCCGATCTATCGAAACCAGCTCCAGTACGATTGCAGTTTCGATTGGAACACGGGCGACGGCGAGTCGTGCAACCAGGGTGTGCATGAGGTGGACGTCGCCCGATGGATCCTCGGCGAAGAGGGCTTGCCGCGACGCGTGATGAGCATCGGCGGGCGGTTCCTCTTCAACGACGCCTGCGACGTACCCAACACCCAGATCATCTACTACGACTTCCCCACCGCCCCGGTGTTGTATGAGGTACACAACCTCCGCCGTGCCAAGGGCACCAACGAAATGAACTCATTCCGCGGCGAGCGCACCGGCGTGGTCGTCGACTGCGAAGGCGGCACCGCCAGCCCGTTCCGGGGTATTGCACTCGACAAGGACGGTAAAGTTGTCAAGAAGTTCAGCGGCGGCGGCGACCACTTCGTCAACTTCATCGAGGCGCTCCGTAGCGGCCGGCGCGAAGACCTCAACGGCGAGATCGAAGTCGGACACGTCTCCACCGCCGCCTGTCACACGGGCAATATCTCCTACCGCCTCGGCCAGACTGCCTCCGTGGCCGAGCAACGCAAACAGGTAGAGGATATCCCGTTCTTCAACGAGATGCACAGCCGCTACCTCGATCACCTCAAGGCCAACGAGATCGACCCGGCCACCTCGACGCTCGGGCCCTGGCTGGAAGTCGACCGGGAGAACGAACGCTTCAAAGACAACCCCGAGGCCAACAAGCTGGCACACGGCTATTACCGCGAGCCGTTTGCCTTGCCCGAACTCGGTTGACCGGTCGTTGCGAGAGTGTGTAGGGTGCGTGAAACGCACCGCAAGGCATGGGATTGGTGCGTTGCACGCACCCTACTGGTACTACCGACTCACCGAGAAAGGATCAAGAGAAATGAGAACATCGACCCTATGGATGATTGCCACGACCTGCGGGCTCCTGATGCTGCTGTCGACCGTTGCGGTCGCGGCCGATGGTCAGGCGAAGGAGTCTGCCGACGAAGACGAACTGCGACCGCTGTTCAACGGCCGGGACTTGTCCGGTTGGGTGAGCGTCAATACGGCGCCCTCGACGTGGACGGTTGCCGACGGGATGATCGTCTGCTCGGGCAAACCGATCGGCGAGATCCGCACGGAGCGGATGTACCAGAACTTCATCCTCGAAATCGAGTGGCGGCACATGAAGCCGGGAGGCAACGCCGGCATTTTCATCTGGGCCGACGACGTCACCGCCCGCGGCCAGCCGTTCCATCGCGGCGTCGAGGTGCAGGTGCTGGAGAACGCCTATGGCAACGGCCAAGGGCACACCACCCACGGCGACATCTTCCCCATCCACGGTGCGAAGATGACGCCGATCAACGGTCGCGGCGGCAGCCGGGCCTTTCCGACCGAGAACCGCTCGAATCCGACCCCGCAATGGAACCACTACCGAATCGTCTGCAACGACGGCAGTATCTCGCTGGCCGTCAACGGCAAGGTCGTCACCCGCGGCACCGATTGCAGCCCGCGCAAAGGCTACATCTGCCTCGAATCGGAAGGCGGAATCGTCCACTATCGCAATCTGCGCATCAAGGAATTGCCCGTTACACCGGTCGACCCGCAGCACGTCGCCGTCGCGAACCGTGGCTTTCGTTGCCTCTACACGGGCGTCGACCTGTCCGGCTGGACCACTGCTGAGGACAATGCGGGCCACTGGAAGCCCAAAGACTGGGTGTTGACCTACGACGGCAAGTCGACGGCGGCCGATGCGTCGATCACTACGGAAGAGGAACTGGACGATTTCGGTTTCATTTTCGACGTCCGTCGGCAGGACACCACGGGGTTCGCCCGCGTGCTGTTGCGCGGTTCGGACAAAGCCGCGATCGTCATCGCCCCGCGTTCGGGCGACCATCTTGTGAAGGCACGCGGATGGAATCGTTTCGAGGGTCAACTGCAAGGCGATCGGCTCACGCTCAGCCTCAACGGCCACGAACTGTTCGCAGACCAGCAGGTCGTGGGTGTCCCAGCCAAGGGTCCGATCCGCATCGTCCCCGACGGCCCGATCGACATGGCAAACGTTTACGTGCGGAAGTTGGCGTTGCCTTAGCGTTCGGCGCTTGCGGCTTAGCAGTTTTTCGCACCACATTGCTAAGCCGCAAGCGGCAAACAAGGGGGTCGAATAAGTGTTACCCCATTTTGGACCAGACCCACATTTCTTCCTTCTTCCTTCTTCCCGATTTCCCCCCTTTCCCATCTTTCCGTTCTCCGTTTTCCCCTCCTTGCTGCACCCCACGGCAGCTTGCCTCGGCAATCGCTATTGCCCTCTTCCGACCTCATTCCTATACTCTGCCACCTTTGACCCCGCACGCGCGGGTGGCCACGCGTGCGCAACTCTTTACCAGCAAACGGTTTACGGAGGAACCTCCATGTCCCAGAGATACTCTTGCGGCCCGATTCACGGGGCTTCTCGACGCGGAAAACGACTCGCCGTCATCCTCGCAACGGTCGGCATCGTGGCTGGCTGCCTGGTAATCAGGTACTTTTGGGGGGCAGACTCAGCCAACGCCGAGCCCGCCAGCCGCCCGGCCGCTCGGCCAAAAACCACCGCTCCAACCGCGCCGGCGAGAGCCGCGGCCGGGGGCGATGTCGCCACGCTCAAGGTGTTCGCCTCGGTCAACGGGCGGCCGATCTCGCGCGATGAGCTTGGGCGCGAGTGCCTTCGTCACTACGGCAAAGAAGTGCTGGAGAGCCTCGTCAACAAGCTGCTGATCGCCGAGGAGTGCCAGCGGCTGCAAATCGTGGTCTCGCGCACCGACGTCGACACCGAGATCAAACGGATGGCCAAGCGATTCAAGTTGCCCGTCGATCAATGGATGAAGCTATTGCAGGAGGAGCGGGGGATCAACCCGACGCAATACGCCAGCGACATCATCTGGCCGACCCTCGCGTTGCGACGCCTGGCGGGCGAGCACTTGCAGGTAACCGAAAAGGAACTGGTCGAGCTGTTCGAGATGAAGTACGGACCGGCGGTCGACGCGCGGTTGATAAGCTGCAAAGATCCTGCGAAGGCCCAACGGGCTCGCGCTGAGGCCGCGGCCGATCCGGCCAGTTTTGGTAGCGTTGCGCGAAAATACTCGGACGACGCCAGCGCCGGACTGGAAGGCCGAATTCAGCCGATCCGCAAAAACGGCAGCTATCCGGAGATCGAACAGGCGGCGTTCACGATGGCCGACGGCGAGGTCTCCCAGGTGATTCCCGCGGGCGGGCAATTCGTGGTTATCCAGCGAAAACGCCTGTTGCCGGGCTCCAGGTACGTGAAGTTTGAATCGGTCAGGCCCCAGATGGAAGAACTCATCCGCGACAGCAAGCTGCGTCACGTCGCCGGCGAGGTCTTCCAGAAGCTGCAAACGCAGTCGAAGGTGGTCAACGTCTTCAACGATCCGGCCAAGCGTCGTCAGACGCCCGGCGTCGCGGCAATCATCAACGGTCGACAGATCACCGTCAGCCAGCTTGCCGAGCAGTGCATCCAGCGCCATGGGGCGGAGGTGCTCGACGGCGTGATCAGTCGTGCGATGATCGAGCAGGCCTGCCGGAAGGGGAAGATCGAGATTACCGACGCCGAAATCGACGCGGAGATCGCCCGCGAGGCCTCGATCTCGGTGCCGCAGATGAAGGACGGATCACCCGACCTCGAGGCTTACTTGAAATTGGCCACCGAGAAGTCGGGGATTTCCGAGGACGTCTACCGTCACGACGTCGTCTGGCCGACCGTGGCGTTGAAGAAACTGGCGGGCGGCAACGTGGAGGTCACCGAGGAGGACATTCGCAAAGGCATCGAAGCGAACTACGGCCCCCGGGTCCGCTGCCTGGCGATTGTGATGAACAATCTCCGCCGCGCCACGGAGGTCTACGAGAAGGCCCGAGACAACCCCACGCCCGAGTTCTTCGGCGAACTGGCCGAGCAGTACTCGATCGACAGCAGCACCCGGGTGTTGCGGGGCGTCGTGCCACCGATCCAGCGGCACGGCGGGCAAGGGCTGATGGAGAAGAAGGCGTTTTCCCTGAAACCCAACGAGATTTCGGGGATCATCCAGGTCGAGGACCGCTTCATTATTCTCTACTGCCTGGGCCAGACGAAGCCGACGGTCGTCGATCCCGAGCAGGTCCGCCCGCTGATCTACGAAGACATCTTCGAGAAGAAGCAGCATCTGGCGATGGCCAAGTATTTCGAGTTACTACAGGAGTCGGCCACGATCGACAACCACCTGACGGGCACCAAACAGAGGCCGAAGCCACCCGCCAGAGCACCGGCCCCCGGACGTGTTTCCGCAAGTAGGGCGCCGTTGAGGAGGTAGTGGGGAGTGGGGAGTGGGGAGTGGGGAG